>NC_022524.1:4617500-4884713 GCF_000473245.1 Bacillus infantis NRRL B-14911 | reverse complement strand
GTCCGGATCTTCTGGACGGACAATCAAACAGACGATATGCAGACTTAATGATATAAATGATGCCGGAAGGCTTTTTCGATCATGGAAAACGGAATGAAGAGTTGACAATTATTCGGGTATCTTTGTATAATCAATAAGACTGTCTTTTACTGTTATCCTCAGGGAGGTGTAATATAATGAAAAGAACGTTCCAACCGAACAAAAGAAAAAGAAGCAAAGTTCATGGTTTCCGCTCTCGTATGAGCAGTGCAAACGGACGCAAGGTTTTAGCGCGCCGCCGTCAAAAGGGAAGAAAAGTATTATCTGCTTAGGCCACTGAAACGTCAGTGGTCTTTTTTCCTTTTTGAAAAGATAATGGATCCGGCTTCTTATAGAAGGAGCCGGTTGTGGTTATAAAGGTAAAGGGATCCTTTTTGGATTGCGGCAGGCTGCCGATCGGCTGCCTGCCCGCTCTTTTCCTTAAAGGATGAATGACAGAGCTTTCTAAGATTGAGGAGTAAATGGCATGAAAAAAGAGTTCAGAGTCAAAAAGAATAAAGAATTTCAGGAAGCCTTTAAAAAAGGAAAGTCATTTGCTAACCGTCAATTTGTTATATATGCATTGAAGAAAACGGGGCAGGAGCACTTCCGCATCGGCCTTTCCGTCAGCAAAAAGATCGGCAATGCAGTGGTCCGGAACCAAATCAAAAGATATGTCCGCCAGGCATTTCATGAGCTGGATGCTTCCATACATAATGAGTATGACTATGTCATCATCGCCAGGAAGCCTGTGGCCGATATGGGATTCCATGAGATCAAAAACAGTCTCTCCCACGTCCTGAAAGTCGGCAAGGTCCTTCGGGGGCCCGGGCACCATCGGGACCGGCAAAAGCCTGAATAAAGTTCATGAATTTTAAAGCGCTTGCGCCTGAAAAATGGTAGAATATCACCGTAGCGCCTATATTGTCCTGCAGCCGGGACGGACAGGCCTATAGAAAAGAAGCATACAGGCAGCCAGGGTTTGGATCTGCCGCCCAAGGCCGGGAGTTGCACCTGGTTTTTCCTATAATAAATATGAAAAGCAGCAAGGGAGGATAAACGTTGAAGAAGCGAATATTTCTTGTATTCGGATTGATTTTCCTAATGGCTCTTTTGACGGGATGTACTGAAGTCAATAAGCCGATTACCTCTGAAAGTGAAGGCTTTTGGAATGAGTATATTGTTTACCCGCTTTCTATGTTCATCGTAAAAGTAGCTGAAACGCTCGGGGGCAGCTATGGGCTTGCCATCATCGTGGTGACCCTGATCATCCGCCTTTTGATTCTGCCGCTGATGATCAAGCAGACAAAAAGCTCGAAGGCCATGCAGGCCCTCCAGCCTGAAATGCAGAAGCTGAGAGAGAAATACAGCAGTAAAGACCAGAAGACACAGCAAAAGCTGCAGCAGGAAACCATGGCTCTTTTCCAGCAGCATGGCGTCAACCCGCTGGCAGGCTGTTTCCCGCTCATCGTTCAGATGCCGATCCTGATCGGTTTCTATCATGCCATTTCACGCACACGCGAAATTGCGAATCATGACTTCCTTTGGTTTGATCTCGGTTCTCCGGATCCGATTTACCTGCTGCCGCTGATTGCCGGCGCAACGACTTTCATCCAGCAGAAGATCATGATGGCGGGGACTGCCAACCAGAATCCGCAGATGGCCATGATGCTCTGGATCATGCCGGTCATGATCATCGTATTTGCGATCAATTTCCCTGCAGCCCTGTCATTATACTGGGTTGTCGGTAACATCTTTATGATTGTCCAGACATATTTCATCAAAGGTCCGGATCTGAAAAAAGCAGCTGCCGGAAATGCGGGAGGAGCAAAGAAGTGAAAGAAGTGACTGCTACAGGACAATCCGTCGAAGCAGCAGTAGAATCCGCTTTAGCTCAATTGCAGACAACAAGAGACCGCACGGAAATCAGCATTGTTGAAGAAGGAAAAAAAGGTTTTTTCGGGATTTTCGGTTCCAGGCCTGCCGTTGTAAGGGCAGTTCTTAAGCCGGATCCGATTGAAGAAGCCGTCCAATTTTTAAAAAATATCGGCGAGAAAATGGGGGCACCCGTTGAAGTGGAAGTGCGCAGGGAAGGGAAAGAGGCAGAGCTTATCCTGTCCGGCGAAAAAATTGCCCTTTTCATCGGAAAAAGGGGCCAGACCCTGAACTCGCTCCAGTATCTGACCCAGCTTGTCGTCAATAAGTCTTCCGATTCTTATCTGAATGTGGTCCTTGATGCCGAGGACTACCGGAAGCGCCGGAATGATACGCTCATCCAGCTTGCCCAGCGGCTTGCCCAAAAGGCAGTCAAAACCGGCAAGGATGTGGCGCTTGAACCGATGCCTTCCTACGAAAGAAAAATCATTCATGCGGCACTGGCCGGTACGCGGAAAGTTAAAACGTACTCAAGCGGAGCCGATCCCAACCGCCATATTGTCATATCACCGGTGAAATAGCCGATGGAGCCTTATCCGACTGGATAGGGCTTTTTTTATGGAAAAAAAATGATGGGCAAAGGAATGCGGTCAATGATTCCGTAAGTAGAATGCATATATTTCTTGTGCGGGGTCAGAGGTTCTTTAGTAGAGGAACGGCTGCTTCAGCTTTTCTGTCCAGCGGCCGGAACACCGAGTCATAACCCATTCCTGAATATCAGGCAATGATTGGCAGCCTCTTCAGCCATTTATGCTGTGGATAACATGTACGGCGATATTTGCGTCTGGTTTTATTGTTATTCACATGTGGATAAGTTAAAATAGAGCATAATAATGTATAGAGAATCGGGAAGCTTGTGGATAAGCGGGACAGGCTTGAGCAAATAATCTTTTTAATCAAAGGCTCTTGTGCTATTCTAGTTATTTGGGGCTTAAAATATTCGTTTTAATTATATAGATAGAAAACAGGAAATGAGGTGGCAGCAGGGTGGAGCTAGATACAATTGCAGCGATATCCACTCCGATGGGGGAAGGCGCAATCGCCATTGTCCGGCTGAGCGGTGATGAGGCATTCTCCATTGCAGACAAGCTATACAGGGGAGTTGGAGGAAAACGCATAAGTGATGCCGCTTCCCATACGATCCATTACGGCCATATCATCGATCCGAAAACCGGCCAGGTGGCAGAGGAAGTCATGGTATCGGTGATGAAGGGGCCAAAAACCTTCACAAAGGAAGATGTGGTTGAGATTAACTGCCATGGCGGGATTGTGTCAGTCAACCGGGTGCTGCAGCTCGTGCTGAATCATGGTGCCCGCCTCGCCGAGCCTGGTGAATTCACAAAGAGGGCGTTCCTGAACGGACGGATCGACCTTTCCCAGGCAGAAGCGGTGATGGATTTGATCCGGGCCAAAACAGACAGGGCGATGAATGTGGCGCTTGGCCAGATGGAAGGGCGACTTTCCAAGCTGGTAAAAAGGCTGCGGCAGGAGATCCTTGAAACATTGGCCCATATCGAGGTCAATATCGACTATCCGGAGTATGATGATGTCGAAGAAATGACCCATCAGCTTCTGCTCGAGAAGGCCGGCTTCGTTAAAGGAGAGATTGAGAAGCTCTTGAAGACTTCAGAGCAGGGGAAAATTCTCCGTGAAGGACTGTCGACAGTGATTGTCGGGAGGCCGAATGTCGGGAAATCATCCCTGCTCAACAGCCTTGTGCATGAAAACAAGGCGATTGTAACGGATATACCGGGTACAACCCGTGATGTAATAGAAGAGTATGTAAACGTCAGGGGAGTCCCTTTGAGGCTCCTTGATACTGCCGGCATCCGGGAGACAGAGGATATTGTCGAGCGGATCGGTGTGGAAAGATCGCGACAGGTGCTGAAGGAGGCCGATCTGATTCTGCTGGTCGTCAACTATTCAGATGAGCTGACGCAGGAAGATGAAAATCTCTTCAAAGTGGTAGAGGACATGGATGTTATCGTCATCGTCAATAAAACCGATCTTCCGCAGCAAATCGATATGGAGCGTGTGCGCGAGCTTGCGGCCGGGCATAGGCTTGTGACGACCTCCCTCCTTGAGGACCAGGGCGTCGATGAACTGGAGGAAAGCATTTCTTCGCTGTTCTTCGCCGGCAGCATTGAAGCGGGCGATATGACTTATGTGTCCAATACCCGCCATATCGCTTTGCTCAACCAGGCCCTGAACAGCATTGAGGAAGCACTGAACGGAGTAGATTTTGGAACGCCAATTGATATTATTCAGATAGATTTGACTAGAACTTGGGAGCTTTTGGGCGAGATTATCGGAGAAAGTGTCCATGACAGCTTGATCGATCAGCTTTTCTCCCAATTTTGCCTTGGGAAATAATCCGGCAGGCGGGAAAACAGCCTGGAAAGAAGGAGGCAGCAGGAAACATGCAGTATGATGCAGGCAATTATGATGTCATTGTTATCGGTGCAGGACATGCAGGAGTCGAGGCCGGCCTGGCTGCGGGGCGGCTCGGCGCCAAGACACTTATGGTGACCATCAATCTTGATATGGTTGCTTTTATGCCGTGCAACCCTTCAGTCGGAGGTCCGGCAAAAGGGATCGTCGTCAGGGAAATAGATGCCCTCGGCGGTGAAATGGGCAAAAATATCGATAAAACCCATATCCAGATGAGGATGCTGAATACAGGAAAAGGGCCGGCTGTACGTGCGCTCAGGGCGCAGGCCGATAAATTCACTTATCAGCATGAAATGAAGAAAACGATCGAAAACGAACCGAATATCACACTGTTGCAGGGCATGGTTGAAAAACTGATCGTGGAAGACGGCGTCTGCAAAGGTGTTGTAACGATGACCGGCGCGGCATACAGCGCGAAGACGGTCGTCATTACCACCGGGACCTTCCTGCGCGGGGAAATCATTCTCGGCGAATTGAAATATTCCAGCGGCCCGAATAATCAGCAGCCGTCCATTAAGCTTTCGGAGCATCTGCAGGAGCTTGGCTTCGATATGGTCCGGTTCAAGACCGGGACGCCTCCGCGCGTGAACAGCCATACGATTGATTACAGCAAGACAGAGATCCAGCCCGGCGATGATGTGCCGCGGGCGTTCTCATATGAAACGACTAAATATATCACAGACCAGCTGCCATGCTGGCTTACCTATACAAATGAAACAACGCATAGTCTGATCGACGATAATCTGCACCGTTCGCCGATGTATTCAGGCATGATCAAAGGAACCGGGCCGCGCTATTGCCCTTCCATCGAAGATAAGGTGGTCCGCTTCAATGACAAGCCGCGCCATCAGATCTTCCTAGAGCCTGAAGGCCGGAATACGCAGGAAGTTTATGTGCAGGGGCTTTCCACAAGCCTGCCGGAGGATGTGCAGCAGAAGATCCTCCGCACAATTCCAGGCCTTGAAAATGTCCAGATGATGCGTGCCGGCTATGCGATTGAGTATGACAGCATTGTTCCGACCCAGCTTTGGCCGACATTGGAAACGAAGAAGGTCAAGAATCTTTATACCGCCGGGCAGATTAATGGAACCTCCGGATATGAGGAAGCAGCGGGACAGGGGCTTATGGCAGGAATCAATGCCGGCCTGAACGCGCTTGGCAAGGAAGAGCTTATCCTCAGCCGCTCTGATGCCTATATCGGTGTGCTGATCGATGATCTTGTCACAAAAGGGACGAATGAGCCTTACCGCCTCCTGACTTCCCGTGCGGAATACAGGCTGCTTCTCCGCCACGATAATGCCGATCTGCGCCTGACGGATGCAGGCCATAAGATCGGCCTGATCAGCGATGAAAGATACGGACGCTTCACAGAGAAAAAACAGGCGATCGAAGCGGAAAAAGAAAGGCTGCGTTCCATCATCATCAAGCCTTCTGCCGAAGTACAGGAAATGATCAAAAACCAGGGCGGAAGCGAGCTGAAGGACGGAATCCGTGCTTCAGACCTGCTTAAGCGCCCGGAAATGTCGTATGAGCATATCAAGCTTGCGGCGCCTGCCGACGCAGATTTGGACTTTGATGTGACAGAACAGGTCGAAATCCAGCTGAAGTATGAAGGTTATATCGAAAAATCCCTGCAGCAGGTCGAGCGCCTGAAGAAGATGGAAAACAAAAAGGTGCCGGAAAATATCGATTATGATGCGATCAACGGACTTGCTTCAGAGGCCCGCCAAAAGCTGAAGGAAGTACGTCCGCTGTCCATTGCGCAGGCTTCCCGGATATCCGGCGTCAATCCTGCCGATATCTCCATCCTGCTTGTATATCTTGAGCAAGGAAGGGTCGCCAGGGTTTCCAACAACTAATTACAGCTGCAGGAAAGGAATGGGCAATGAATACTGAACAATTCATCAAGATGCTGGAGGAGAAAGGGATTTCCCTTTCTCCAAGGCAGATTGATCAATACAATATTTATTATGAAACATTGGTTGAGTGGAATGAAAAAATGAACCTGACAGCTATAACAGACAAGCCTGAAGTCTATCTGAAGCACTTCTATGACTCTGTTTCCGCTGCCTTTTATTTTGATTTCTCCAAGCCCTTACATATTTGCGATGTAGGTGCAGGAGCGGGTTTCCCGAGCCTTCCGATCAAAATTGCATTCCCGGAAATCAGCGTGACGATCGTTGATTCATTGAATAAACGGATCAATTTCCTGGAGCATCTTGCAGGAAAGCTTGGCCTTGAAAACGTCCGTTTCGTCCATGACCGGGCGGAAACCTTCGGACAGAACAAGGAATACAGGGAAGCATTTGATGTTGTGACAGCCAGGGCTGTTGCCAGAATGTCGGTGCTGACTGAGCTTTGCCTTCCCCTTGCCAAGGTTGGCGGCCATTTTGTGGCCATGAAAGGGGCCAGCGCCCAGGATGAACTGGCTGCAGGCAAGAAAGCGATTACGATGCTTGGCGGCAAATTGGAGGATTCCCACTCCTTCCTTTTACCGGAAGAAGAAAGCGAGCGGAATATCTTTGTGATCCGGAAAGAGAAGCCGGCACCAAAGAAATTCCCAAGAAAACCGGGCACCCCTAATAAGAGCCCAATTGAATAATTAGTTACTTTTGTCCCGGATTTATGGCATAATTTTTAATAGCAGCTGTTGTTATATATCCATATTCTCATCGATAAAAACGCGTCTCCTGTCGGAAGATTGTTTATCTGAGGTGCAGGAGTTCCCGTTTTTTAGGAGAATATGTAATAGGGAGTTTCGTAAAGGTGGTGCAGGGTGATGAAGCATTCTTTCTCACGCTTTTTTGGCCTAGGCGAAAAGGAAGAACAAGAAATCGAAAAAGCTGATGAACAGTTAAATATAGAAGAAGAACCGACTAACAGGGAAGAAGTCAGGAAAATTCCGATCGGACAGATTGTGCCGAACCGTTTTCAGCCGAGAACGGTATTTGATGACGAGAAAATCGAGGAATTGTCCCGTACGATCCATACGCACGGGATCATCCAGCCGATTGTTGTCAGGGAATTCGATGACGGCAAATTCGAGATCATTGCCGGCGAACGCAGATGGCGGGCAATGAATAAACTGGGCTGGGATGAGGTGCCTGCGATTGTCAAGAATCTCAGCGACACTGAGACTGCTTCTGTCGCCCTGATTGAAAATCTCCAGCGTGAGGAGCTTTCACCGATAGAGGAAGCGGTTGCTTATGGAAAGCTGCTTGAGCTCCATAATCTGACCCAGGAGGCCCTGGCGCAGCGGCTTGGCAAAGGACAGTCCACTGTAGCGAACAAGCTCAGGCTCCTCAAGCTTCCGGAACAGGTCCAGGAAGCGTTATTGGCCAAGCAGATCACAGAGCGCCATGCCCGCTCCCTCATTCCGCTGAAGAATCCGGAAAAGCAGGTCAAGCTTCTGGAAGAAATCATTGAGAAAAGCCTCAATGTCAAACAGACGGAAGAACGCGTCGTCAAGCTGCTCGAGCAGAGCGAAAACAAGCCGAAGCCGAAACGGAAGGCTTTCAGCAAGGACATGCGGATAGCGGTCAATACCATCCGCCAGTCCCTCAATATGGTTTCAGACAGCGGCATCAATCTTGATTCCGAAGAAGAAGAATTTGAGGAATTCTACCAGTTCACGATCAAGATTCCTAAAAAGAAATGATAGATTGTGAGACACACTAAATATGTAGACAAAACGCACTGTATTTCACACCGGAATCCGCAGTGCGTTTTTCATTATTATCACAACACAATGTTGAGGAGGAAAAAAGCATGAACAAGGACCTGTCTTCAGAACAAAGGGAAGAATTGCTGGGCACATTGAAGGACCGTTTTGAGAAAAATATGGAGCGCCATCAGAATCTTGATTGGACTCAAGTGGAGGCGAAACTGGCTGAACATACTGATAAGCTCTGGACGCTCAATGAAATGGAAGTGACCGGCGGGGAGCCGGATGTTGTTGCTTATGATGAAAAAAGTGGTGAATACATATTCTGTGATTGTTCAGCGGAAAGCCCGAAAGGCCGCCGCAGCGTCTGTTACGACCGTGAAGCGCTTGAGTCCAGGAAGAAACATAAGCCTGAAAACAGTGCAATGGACCTAGCTGCCGAGATAGGCATCGAGCTTTTGACGGAAGATCAGTACCGGGAGCTTCAGAAGCTCGGAAGCTTCGACCTGAAAACATCCTCCTGGGTGCAGACTCCTGCTGAAGTCAGGGAGCTTGGCGGCGCCCTTTTCTGTGACCGCCGTTATAATCAGGTGTTCGTCTATCACAATGGCGCTGATTCGTACTATGCTGTGAGAGGCTTCCGGGGCAGGCTGAAAGTCTGAGCCTGCAGCAGGCAAAATATTCATTTCTCTTCAATCTGTGGGAATTTTAAGAAAAAACCTAACATCATATTCCATTCATGATAAAATAGAAGTCGTGACTCTAGTAAGCTTTTTTCTGATTGAATAGATTATGAATAGAATAGATATCATTGTTTAGAGGAATAAGGTAGGTGGCACCGTGGGGAAAATTATTGCGATTGCGAATCAAAAAGGAGGAGTCGGAAAGACGACGACCTCTGTGAATTTGGGAGCCTGCTTGGCATACATAGGCAAGAAAGTGCTGCTGGTCGATATTGATCCGCAGGGCAATGCGACAAGCGGGATCGGTATAGAAAAAGCTGATGTGGACCAGTGCATTTACGATGTTCTCGTCGATGATGTTGAAGCGCTGAAAGTGATCAAGCCGACGGCTGTCGAGAATTTATATGCTATTCCTGCGACCATTCAGCTCGCAGGGGCGGAAATTGAACTGGTTCCGACTATTTCCCGGGAAGTGAGACTCAAAAGGGCCCTTGAAGAAGTGAAAAAGGATTTCGATTATATCATCATCGACTGCCCGCCTTCCCTCGGTCTTCTGACCATCAACTCCCTGACGGCTTCCGATGCCGTCCTGATACCGGTCCAATGTGAGTATTATGCACTCGAAGGGCTCAGCCAGCTTTTAAATACGGTCCGCCTTGTCCAGAAGCATCTGAACCATGACCTGAAAATCGAGGGTGTGCTTCTGACAATGCTTGATGCCAGGACCAATCTGGGTATACAGGTGATTGAAGAGGTAAAGAAATACTTCCAGGATAAAGTCTATAAAACGATCATTCCGCGCAATGTCCGATTAAGTGAAGCGCCGAGCCACGGGGAACCGATCATCATCTATGATGCGAAATCCCGGGGAGCTGAAGTGTATCTAGATTTGGCAAAGGAAGTGATTTCGAATGGCTAAAGGTCTGGGAAAAGGGCTGAATGCTTTCTTCTCGAACGCCGAGGCAGATTCAGAGGAAACGATCCAGGAGATCAGGCTCTCGGAAATCCGTCCGAATCCTTATCAGCCCAGAAAAATATTTGACGAAGCAGCAATTGAAGAGCTGAAGCAGTCGATCCGGGAGCATGGCATCCTTCAGCCGGTCATCCTGAGAAAAAGCATCAAAGGCTTTGAAATCGTTGCAGGTGAACGCCGCTGCCGGGCTGCCAGGGAAGCCGGCCTGGAAAAAGTGCCATCGGTCATCAGGGAATTGACCGAAAAGCAGATGATGGAGCTGGCCATCCTTGAGAACCTGCAGCGCGAGGATCTCACTCCGATGGAAGAAGCGGCTGCCTATCAGCAGCTGATCGAGAAGCTGAAGATGACACAGGAAGAGCTTGCGAAAAGATTGGGGAAAAGCAGGCCGCATATTGCCAATCATATTAGGCTCTTGTCCCTCCCTCCGAAAATACAGGAACTGATTTCAAGCGGCAAGATCACAATGGGCCATGGCCGTGCACTTCTGGGCCTCAGGCAGAAGGAAAAGGTTCAGGCAACAGCTGACCGCGCGATAAAGGAAGGGCTCAATGTCCGCCAGCTTGAACAGCTGATCCATCATCTGAATGAGCTTGTTCCACGTGAAACAAAAAAAGTGAAGCAGCCGAAGGATGTTTTTATAAAAGCTCAGGAAACCTCCTTGCGGGAGCGGTTCGGAACCCCGGTCAGCATCAAGCAGAATAAGAACCAGAACAAAGGCAAAATTGAGATCGAATTTTTTTCAAAAGACGATTTGGACCGGATTTTACAAATATTGGACCAAGAACGTTCGTAAGCCATCATGGATGGCTTTTTCTTCTTTTTTCATAAACTACTATACAGATAAAGGTGAAATGCAATGTTTTTATTAGGCACTTTAGTGAATGGGCTGCTGATTGTCATCGGCACGCTTCTCGGCAAGCTGCTCCACCGCATCCCGGAAAGCATGAAAGGCACCGTCATGTATGCGATTGGACTGGCAGTCATCGTCCTTGGACTGCAGATGGGCTTCAAAAGTGAAAATTTCCTGATTGTTATCCTGAGTCTTGTGCTTGGGGCTGTGCTCGGCGAGTGGCTTGGGCTTGAGGATAAACTCAATGCAGTCGGCAATTGGCTGGAGAGAAAGATTGGGTCAAATGGACAGGGCAGCATTTCGCAAGGCTTTGTGACAGCAACCCTCATTTTTGTAATCGGAGCGATGGCCATCATCGGGGCATTGGACAGCGGCATCCGAGGCGACCATGATGTTCTGTATACCAAATCGATCATCGACGGCTTTACGGCGCTGATTTTGACCACTACTCTTGGAATCGGCGTCATCTTTTCAGCTATCCCAGTCGTCCTTTATGAAGGGCTGATTGCCCTCTTTGCAACCCAGATCGACCGGTTTGTTCCTCAGGCATTGATGGACCAGTTCATTCTAGAAATGACAGCGGCAGGCGGGGTGATGATCTTTGCGATCGGGCTTAACCTGACAGGATTGACGAAGATCAGGGTGGCCAATCTCCTGCCCGGCATCCTTGTGACGGCTGTTATCGTCACATCAATCTATTTTTACCAGCAGCTTGTTTGACAGAGGGTGGACGGCATTTGTCTGTCCATCCCCTTCTCTACTGATTCAGCTTTGCCTGTTCAGCTGTTCCCAGATCCCAGCTGATGCGCGGCCATGCATGCTTAAATCTTGCATTCAGGCTCGCTTCGTGGATTCCGGCAGCAATCGTCTTCGCCATCCTCAGCACAAGATTCAGCCTCGTATTCTGCAGAACGAAGAATTCCATAAATCCGCTCACATTCACAATTCCGGTGATATGCATATCGCCTACCTCAGGCAGCTCTTTATTCACGCCGGCTCCAGGCTTGACCGGGCCGGATCCGACCTGGATAACGCCTACGCTTTTCAGTCGGCCAAGGCATGCGTCAATTCCGATAATATAGGGACGTACATGCGATTCTTTGATTTCCTTCAGTTTTTCCTCCAGATTAACGGCATGGATCGGATCATCCAGCGTTCCGTATACATGAAAGGGAGCCACAGCCTTTTCTTCCAGAAGTGTGCCGACAAGCGGACCCAATGAATCTCCGGTAGAGCGGTCAGTGCCGATGCAGACAAAAACGACAGGGCGTACACCGATGCCTGGGGGCATGAAATTTAAGAGTTCAGCGGCCAGCTTGTTTGCAGCATCCTGTTCATCATGGGCAACGCGGGCACTGCTGGCCTTTTTTTCAAATAAGTTCGTTCTTAAGTTCATTGGTTCCACTCCCTCATTATGGTAGTAACAGTATACGGAAAAATTTTGTAATCTATACATACCTGCATCAGTAAAAAGATAAACAGAGAATCATATGTTGGTATGCTTACTGACTGTCCGTACGATCCTTTAATGGGTTAAAGGCACTTGTGCAGGCGGGGAAGGTTTATAGGAAAAGAATTTCTGGGAAGGCACTCACATGTCAGACTGTAAAAAAATCTTGCAAATTGTTAAAATGGATTTAATTTTATAAGATAAGAAAGTATTATTTTGAATTTCGGCTGCTCGCTGGCAGCTGCGCCTATGGCCTTGAGGTACAAGCTTGAGGCGGAATCTTGCAGACGTTTTTGCACGCCGCGGCATACTTATTTCGAGTCCTTCATTAAGGCGCTGGCGATTTTCTTATATAATTCACTAAAAGTAAGCGGGTGAAACCATGACTTCTACAGAAAAAATGCTTCAGGGAATTAAGGATCAGCTGTCCGATGAAAATATGTGGAGTGCCATTGGCCTTGGATTTTTGAAGATCATTGCCATTTTGATTGTATCAAGCCTGATCATCAGAATCGGCCGGGCGGCCATCCGAAAGGTCTTTGCCGTGCGGAGCCATTCGCCGCTGCGGATCAGCCACCGCCGGGAGGCTACACTGGTCAAACTGCTTGAAAATATCCTGACGTATGTGGTGTCTTTCATCATGATTATGATGATTCTCTCGACCTTGACGATTGATGTGGGTGCCCTCCTTGCAGGTGCCGGGATTGTGGGGCTTGCGGTCGGCTTCGGCGCTCAGAACCTTGTGAAGGATATCATCACCGGCTTTTTCATCATATTTGAAGACCAATTTTCGGTCGGAGACTATATCAGGGTCGACCAATTCGAAGGAACCGTAGAGGAAATCGGCCTCCGGACAACAAAAATTAAGAGCTGGACAGGTGAGCTTCACATCCTGCCGAACGGGAGCATCGTCCAGGTGACCAATTTCTCCCTTCATAACAGCGTCGCGTTTGTGGATGTGAGCATTGCGTATGAGGGGGATATCCAGAAGGCTGAGCAGGTGCTTAAGGACCTCCTGGAAACCCTGCCTGAAAAATATGAAGATATGGTCAAGACGCCCGAAATATTGGGCATCCAGAACCTGGCGGCATCAGATGTGGTTATCCGGGTGACGGCAGAGACAATGCCGATGAAGCATTTCTTTATCGCCCGTCAGTTGAGGAAGGAAATCAAGATGGCCCTCGATGCACATGGCATCGAAATTCCTTTCCCGCGCCTGGTCATGTATTCGCGCCAGGAAGAAAAGCCTGAAAAAAGCACGGGAAAAGCATAGGAGGAAAATAGCATGGAACCTAAAGAATATGGCCTGAATGATGTAGTAGAGATGAAAAAAGCCCATCCGTGCGGGGCCAACCGCTGGAAAATCATCCGCCTCGGCATGGATATCCGCATTAAATGCGAGGGCTGCTCGCACAGCGTCATGATCCCACGAAAAGAATTCAGCCGGAAAATGAAGAAAATCCTCGTGAAGCATGAAGAATAGTCATGCTTCTTTTTTCTGGAAGGGGATGGACTTGTCTTTTGCCCGGCAAATCTCTATAATTGTGGGAGGCTTGTCCAATTTTATGAAAACGAGAAACAGCCTTATAAAAATAGATTTCACCGTTTTTGAAATAGATGCTGAAATAAAAGTTGAGGAGTGACTGGCATGGCATTAACAGCTGGGATTGTAGGCTTGCCGAACGTTGGTAAATCTACATTATTTAATGCAATAACACAGGCAGGTGCGGAGTCTGCCAACTATCCGTTTTGTACGATTGACCCGAATGTGGGAATTGTTGAGGTTCCTGACCACCGCCTGAACAAGCTGACAGAGCTTGTTCAGCCGAAGAAAACTGTACCGACAACATTCGAATTCACAGACATCGCCGGAATCGTAAAGGGCGCCAGCAAAGGGGAAGGCCTAGGGAATAAATTCCTTTCGCATATCCGTGAAGTGGATGCAATCTGCCAGGTTGTCCGCTGCTTTGCTGATGATAATATCACACACGTATCCGGAAAGGTCGATCCGATTTCCGATATTGAAACCATCAACCTGGAGCTGATCCTTGCTGACCTGGAATCTGTTGAGAAGCGCATTGCCCGCGTCGGCAAAATGGCAAAACAGAAGGATAAGGAAGCTGTGGCAGAACTTGAAGTCCTCGAATTGCTCAAGGATGCGTTCGAGTCTGACAAGCCTGCCCGCACTGTGGAGTTCACAGAAGAGCAGCATAAAATTGCCAAGAACCTTCACCTCCTGACAATCAAGCCTGTCCTGTATGTAGCAAATGTGGGGGAAGATGATGTAGCAGATCCTTCTTCAAACGAATACGTCCAGAGCGTCAGGGATTTTGCAGAGAAAGACAATGCGGAAGTGATTGTTGTCTGTGCGAAAATCGAATCTGAAATCGCCGAGCTTGAAGGCGAAGAAAAGCAAATGTTCCTTGAAGAGCTTGGCATCGAGGAATCCGGTCTTGACCAGCTGATCCGTTCTGCTTACCACCTGCTGGACCTTGCCACTTATTTCACGGCAGGGGTGCAGGAAGTCCGTGCATGGACGTTCCGCAAGGGCATGAAGGCGCCTCAGTGTGCCGGCATCATCCATACAGACTTTGAAAGAGGCTTCATCAGGGCAGAAACTGTCCACTATGATGACCTGCTGGAAGCTAAGACCATGGCCGCTGCGAAAGAAGCAGGAAAGGTCCGTCTTGAAGGAAAAGAGTATATTGTTAAAGACGGAGATATCATTCATTTCCGCTTTAATGTGTAATAAGTATGATGAGAGGCTCCCGCTTTTGGGGGCTTTTTTTTGTTTGACTGGGGAAGATGCAGGGGGCGTTGAATTTTGAGGCACTCTGTGAGGGGCTGAGGAATGGCAGTGTGCCTCATGTAGGAGTTTTGAGGCATTCTGTGAGGGGCTGAGGAGTGTCAGAGTGCCTCATGTAAGAGTTTAGAGACACTCTGCATGGGGTGAAGGAGCATCAGAATGCCCCATGAGAACATCTTGAGATACTCTGGCGCAAACAATATGAAATAGAGTGCCTCATAGTATGCCGTGGCTGAACACCCTTCCGCCTTTCGATGGTACAGCTCCGGGCGCTAGCCCCTCGAGTGTCGGGACTGAGCAAGCGCCCTCCGCCTTTCAAGGCTGATTAACAATAAATTTACATGGGATTCAAATGGCTGTTACACATTCTTTTTACAATGAAGTAGAAGAAAGCGCTAAAGGAGGATGTGTGATGAGCCGTGCAAGAGCCTGGATCCGAAGGCAGGATGAGCTGTGGTTTCAATATTGCAACAGCAGATCGGAGGCAGCTTTCATCCGTTTTTTTCAAATGTTGACCCATTTGGGCGGTGCGCGGTTTACGGTTGTCCTGCAGCTGGTTCTTATGCTGGCGGGCCCCCCTTCCCTTTTCAGGCCGGCAGCAGCTGCGTCACTTTCCCTTGCAGCAAGCCATCTTGCCGCAGTCCTGATCAAGCGGGCCGTTAAGAGGATCCGCCCCTTTCAGGTGCTTCCCGGCGTCCGTGTGCATGGATTTCGTTTCAAAGATCATTCTTTTCCGTCAGGGCATTCAACAGCCGTCTTTTCCCTGGCAGTTCCCTACAGCATTCTTTTCCCTCCATTCGCTCCCGCTTTATTGGCAGCTGCCGGTCTTGTCGCCCTTTCAAGGGTTGTGCTTGGCGTCCATTATCCTACCGATATTGCAGCAGGATCTCTGCTTGGCGCAAGTGCAGGCATCTTATTCGCAGCCATTGCCCAGTCATTTTAATATTGAGGAGGAATGAGAGTGAAGGTGGCGATTTTTTCTGATACCTTTTATCCCCAGATCAATGGGGTGGCTAACACGCTGAAGCGGCTCACAGACCATCTTGAGAAGCGGGATATAGAGTATATGCTTTTTATACCGGGACCCGCTGAGGGAATGTCCTATCCGAACGCAGCTGAGTTTCTGAGCATTCCTTTCTTTTTCTACCCTGAATGCAGAACGGCTGTGGCCAATCCCCGCAAAATAACGGAAAGGCTGCAGAAGTTTTCTCCCGATATCGTTCATATAGCCACTCCGCTGACAATGGGGCTTTATGGAATCCATGCGGCAAAAAAGCTGGGCATCCCGATCACCGGCTCCTATCACACCCATTTTGATCAATACTTAAAGCTTTATAAATGCCAATGGCTCTCCCCCCTATTCTGGAAATATATGAAATGGTTCCACCGTTCCTTCCAGCGCATATTCGTGCCGTCAAAAGATACGAAAACAATCCTTGAAGCCCAGGGGCTGCAGTCTGTATCGCTTTGGACACGCGGCGTTGACAGCCGGCTGTTTCATCCTGATCGAGATAAGGACGCAGCCAGGAAGAAATTTGGAATCAGGGAGCCTCATATCCTCTTATATGCAGGCCGGCTTGCACTCGAAAAGGATCTTGGCACCCTGCTGAAGACAATGGGAAGCCTCCCGGAAGAAATCCGGGAGCGGGTGCACTGGCTGATCGTCGGCGACGGACCTGAGTTCCAGCCATTCGCAAAGGAATCTGCCGGCAGGGGCAATGTGACAATGACCGGATATGTCACAGGCGAAGAGCTGGCCGGCCTATATGCAGCAGCCGATTTGCTCGTCTTCCCCTCTCCTACAGAAACATTCGGAAATGTGGTCCTTGAAGCTCTCTCTTCCGGTACCCCTGCCATTGTGGCAGACAAAGGCGGTCCTGCGGAAATCATCTCGGAAGGCAGGACCGGCCGGATTTGCCCGGCAGGCAGCAGCGGGGAATTTGCGAGTGCGATACAAGAGCTGCTTGGAGATCCCGTAAAGCTCGCCAGCATGTCCCGGGAAGCGAGGAGCTATGCCGAACGGCAGTCATGGGATAAAATCATGGACCAGCTGCTGGCAGAATATAAAGAGATTGCATTTGAGGGCGAATACCGCTTCCGGAATTTGGGATAAAAGAATGGATATTGTCCAATTGAATATGATATGATGAATATACCTCGGAATGAGGTTTTTTCTTTTTGGAAGGGATAATTGCTTTCCTTCCGGATATATGCTATAATTTCAACTTGTGAGTAATGAATAGTTACTCCTTGCCCGAATGGGCCGCTTAGACCAAAAGGAGGTGTAATGAGATGAGAAAGTACGAAATCATGTACGTCATCCGTCCAAACATTGAAGATGAGGCTAAAAAGGCTCTAGTTGAGCGTTTTAACTCTATCCTGACTGATAATGGTGCGGAACTGACTGAATCAAAAGACTGGGGCAAACGCCGCCTGGCTTACGAAATCAACGATTTCCGTGATGGCTACTACCAGTTGATCCACCTGAATGCGGAAGCTGCTGCAGTGGACGAGTTCACTCGCCTTGCTAAAATCAGCGAAGATATCATCCGCCACATGGTTGTTAAAGACGAAAAGTAAGACTTGAAATAGAACAGTTTTAAATAAGGAAGGAGTTGATTCTGATGATGAACCGAGTTGTTCTTGTCGGACGTTTAACGAAAGATCCTGAGTTAAGGTACACGCCAAATGGAGTGCCCGTTGCTTCCTTCACACTTGCTGTTAACCGTACTTTTACGAATCAGCAGGGAGAAAGGGAAGCTGACTTCATCAACTGTGTGATCTGGCGCCGTCCAGCTGAAAACGTAGCAAACTTCCTCAAAAAAGGAAGCCTTGCCGGCGTTGATGGACGCCTTCAGACCCGCAGCTATGAGGGACAGGACGGCAAGCGCGTCTACGTTACAGAAGTAATGGCAGACAGCGTTCAGTTCCTGGAGCCGAGAAATGCTTCAGGCGGTGCCCCTAGCGGCGGCCGTAATGACGGAAACTATGGCGGTCCTTCAAGAGAACAGGATTTCCCATATGGAAATAATGATCAGAATCAGCGACAAAACAATAACCGCAATCAAGGATATACGCGCGTGGATGAAGATCCATTCGCAAATGATGGACAAATCGACATCTCTGATGACGATCTGCCATTCTGATCTCCTTGATTGGACGGGTACACACGATACTAAAACCAAAAGGAGGGAAATGACATGGCATTTGGAGGAGGACGCAGAGGCGGACGTGCAAAGCGCCGTAAAGTTTGCTACTTCACAGCAAACGGAATCACTCACATCGACTACAAAGATGTAGATCTTCTGAAAAAATTCATCTCTGAGCGCGGTAAAATTTTACCTCGCCGTGTAACTGGTACAAACGCTAAATACCAACGTAAATTGACTGTTGCTATCAAGCGTGCGCGTATCATGGCATTACTGCCTTACGTTTCAGGTGAATAATATATAATAAAAGAAGGGCGCCTTATGGGTGTCCTTCTTTTTTCATACATAGATGATTGTTTTGGATCTTTGAGGCCCACAGGATTCGGGTCATGCAGACGCTGCCGCAGGATGTGGCGTTTTTAGTCTGCGTTCCTTTATAAAGGATCCTCCGCATTTCGATTGTCCAGCTTCAAAGCCTAGCCCCTCGAGTCATAAGCCACACCAGAATTAAAGGCAAAGAACGCCTTTTATTCTGCCGCGTGTTATGCTTGTCGGCTCTGGGCAAGCCGCTGCCGCATTTCGATTTGTCCAGCTGCGGGGGCTAGCCCCTCGAGTCATAAGCCACTTCAGAATTGAAGCCAAAGAACACCTTCTATTCTGAAACGTCTTATGCTTGTCGGGGCTGAGCAAGCACCCTCCGCATTTCGAAAGGTTGAACCAAGCCTTCATACCCGATAAAATAGTAATAGGAATATGTCTTTGACCTGCTGCTGGATGCAGCTTAGTATAAAGAGAATTTGAGAGGTGAAGCAGTGAAGAATGTCCATAAGTTGACTTCGGGTGCAGTCATGCTGGCAGTGTTTGCTGTCCTGATGCTGCTGACCCTTTACGTCCCTGTCCTGGGGGTTGTCACAAATCTGTTTTTAGCAGCGCCGTTTATCTTATTTGCTGCAACGAATGATCGCAAAAGCTCGCTGGTCTTTTTGACAGGGGGCATCCTCATTTCGCTGATTGTCGGGACGATACTGGCGATTCCGCTTGCGCTGCTCTATGGTATAACGGGAACTGTAATTGGGGATTTTATCCGGGAGAAAAAGTCGCGGTTCAGCACGTATATGGCAAGCTCACTTGCCTTCCTGATCCTGCTGGTTGCCCAATACGGGATCGCGGTCCAGTTTTTTGAGCTGAATGTGATAAAAGAATCGTTTGATATCTTAAAGCAGTCTGTCGATAAGATTGTGTCTTTGATGGAAAATCTCGGCCAGCCGCTCGATGAAAAGATGAAGGATCAGCTTTACAGCGGCATTGGATTGACCGAGACACTCATTCCGAGCCTGCTGATTATGGCATCATTTATCAATGTCCTGATCCTCCAGGCAGTATCCCTTCCAATCGTGAACCGGTTTGGCGTGAATATGGAAAAATGGGGCCAGTTCCGGAATCTGTCCCTCCCGAAGAGTGTACTCTGGTATTATCTGATCACCATCATTGCGGCCCTCCTTCTGAAGCCGGAGGAAGGGACAGTCCTTTTTGATGCGTTTATAAATCTGAGTTTTATCCTGCAGCTGCTTATGATTGTGCAGGGGCTCTCGCTCGTCTTTTATTTCTGCCACATAAAAGGCTATCCAAGGGCCGTGCCGGTCATAGCCGCCGTCCTGAGCTTCATCCTGCCTTTTCTCCTTTATATTATCAGGATATTAGGTA
Source organism: Bacillus infantis NRRL B-14911 (assembly GCF_000473245.1). Lineage (NCBI taxonomy): Bacteria > Bacillati > Bacillota > Bacilli > Caryophanales > Bacillaceae > Bacillus > Bacillus infantis. The sequence goes on along the minus strand of NC_022524.1, from coordinate 4,865,027 downwards.
TAATTGACTTAGGATTCAATTTGAAAAAATGGTTAAAAGAAAAAGTCTGACACTACTGTAGGAGCTGAAAACATGCCATCGTATTTAGAAAAGCGATCCATCCGCTATCCGCTTTATTGGCTGATGGGAATAACAGTGGTGGTCCTTGGGATATTGGCATATTACAACTGGATCCTTGGCCTGGCAGGTGTGCTGCTGATTGTGCTGCCATTCTATTTCATTTTTATGATAGACTACCGCCAGCGCCGGGAAACAGAAGAGTATATATCAACACTCTCATACCGTGTCAAAAAAGTAGGCGAAGAAGCCCTGATGGAAATGCCGATCGGGATCATGCTCTTCAATGAAGAGCTGTATATCGAATGGACCAATCCATTCCTTGCTTCCTGCTTTGATGAAGATACACTGGTCGGAAGATCGCTTTATGATGCAGCAGAAACACTCGTCCCTTTGATCAAACAAGAGGTGGAGTCTGAGATCATCACCCTCCACGAACGGAAATTCAGGGTCATACATAAGCCGGATGAACGGCTCCTGTATTTCTTTGACGTGACCGAGCAGACGGAAATTGAAAAGCTGTATGAAGATGAAAGGACCGTACTGGCCATCATCTTCTTAGATAACTATGATGAGCTGACACAGGGGATGGACGACCAGACGAGAAGCAGCCTCAACAATCTTGTCACCTCCCTCCTGAATAAGTGGGCGACGGACAATGGCGTCTTCCTGAAAAGGATTTCGTCTGAGCGCTTCATCGCGGTGTTCAATGAAAACATCCTCCAGCTGCTTGAAAGAGGAAAGTTCACGATCCTCGACGACGTCCGGGAAACAAGCTCGACCCAAAATGTCCCGCTCACCTTAAGCATTGGCGTCGGCTCCGGTGTCTCTTCACTGCCAGAGCTCGGTTCGCTGGCACAGTCAAGCCTTGACCTTGCCCTCGGCAGGGGGGGCGACCAGGTGGCCATCAAGCAGCCGAATGGGAAAGTCAAATTCTTCGGCGGCAAGACCAATCCTGTTGAAAAAAGGACGAGGGTCCGTGCAAGGGTGATTTCCCACGCATTGAAGGAATTGATCACTGAAAGCGATAAAGTGATCATCATGGGCCATAAAAGCCCGGATATGGACGCTGTAGGCGCTTCGATCGGCATCCTGAAGGTAGCTGAGATGAACCAGTGTGAAGGGTATGTGGTCATGAACTTTCAGGATATCGATACAGGCGTCCAGCGGATGATGAAGGAAATCCGCAAGAATGAGTCCCTCTTCTCGCGCTTTATCAGCCCTGAGGAGGCGCTTGAGATTGCGACGGATGATACCTTGCTTGTTGTGGTGGATACCCATAAGCCGTCCCTTGTCATCGAGGAGCGGCTGCTCAGCAAGATTGATCATGTGGTGGTCATTGACCACCACAGGCGCGGTGAGGAATTCATCAAGAACCCGCTGCTTGTCTATATGGAGCCGTATGCATCCTCGACAGCGGAACTTGTCACCGAGCTGCTTGAATACCAGCCAAAGAAAGGCCGGATCGAAATGCTCGAAGCCACCGCCCTTCTTGCCGGGATCATTGTCGATACGAAAAGCTTTACGCTCAGGACCGGTGCCCGAACCTTTGATGCCGCCTCCTATCTGCGCGGCCAGGGAGCGGATACCGTCCTTGTCCAGAAGTTCCTCAAGGAGGATGTCGACACCTATGTGAAGCGGGCCAAGCTGATTGAGACAGTATCCCTATACCGGGAAGGGCTGGCGATTGCAAAGGGGAACCCTGACCAGACATTCGATCAGGTGCTGATTGCCCAGACTGCCGACACCCTCCTGACAATGGATGGGATCGATGCTTCTTTTGTTATCTCCAAACGGGCAGATAATCTGGTTGGCATCAGCGCCCGCTCGCTCGGCGATGTGAATGTCCAGATCATCATGGAAAGCCTTGAGGGCGGAGGGCATCTCACGAATGCAGCAACACAGCTGACAGACATAACAGTCGATGAGGCGGAAGAGCGCCTTCATCAGGCTATAGATGATTACTTTGAAGGGAGACGGAAAGAATGAAAGTCATTTTCTTAAAAGATGTTAAAGGAAAAGGAAAAAAAGGTGAAGTCAAAAACGTGGCTGACGGCTATGCCCACAACTTCCTGCTGAAGCAGGGGCTTGCCATTGAAGCGAATCAGGCGAATATCAGCACACTGAGCGCACAGAAAAAGAAAGAAGAAAAAGTTGCTGCCAATGAACTGGAAGAAGCGAAAGAGCTTAAAGAAAAACTTGAAAAGATTACAGTAGAATTTTCAGCAAAATCAGGTGAAGGCGGAAGATTGTTCGGCTCCATCACAAGCAAGCAGATTGCTGAAGAGCTTAATAAAAAGAACGGCATCAAGATTGACAAGCGCAAAATCGAGCTCAGCGATGCGATCCGCACGCTCGGCTATACAAAGGTTCCTGTAAAGCTTCATACTGAAGTAACTGCTACATTGAATGTCCATGTAAAAGAAGTAAACTAATTTTGGAAGTTCCATTTACAGATAAACATGTTAAAATATAAGAGTTGAGAGAAATGTGGTCGGTGCCAAGCTGATCACATTTTTCCTGCTTAATCGGCCTTTTTTGTGAATTCAATGGATTTTTGCATAGATTTTTAATAGATATAAAGATAGATAGGCATTAAGAGGGAGTTGGAATAGATGAGTGATCTGTTTGCAGACAGGCTGCCCCCGCAGAATATAGAAGCGGAGCAGGCTGTGCTCGGTGCCATTTTCCTGGAGCCGGCATCTTTGACGCTGGCATCTGAGATGCTGATCCCGGAAGATTTCTACCGGGCAGCCCACCAGAAAATTTACAACATGATGCTTAAGCTGAATGACGAAGGAAAGGCTGTTGACCTTGTCACTGTAACCGAGGAGCTGGCAGCTGCCAAGCTGCTGGAGGATACAGGAGGCGTCAGCTACCTGAGTGAATTGGCAGGCTCTGTGCCGACAGCGGCCAATATTGAATATTATGCGCGGATCGTCGAGGAGAAATCGCTTCTCAGAAGATTGATCCGGACGGCGACAGGCATCGCCCAGGACGGCTACTCCCGTGAGGACGAGGTTGAAGTTCTGCTCGGCGAGGCGGAAAAGAACATTCTTGAGGTGGCCCAGCGCAAAAATGCCGGCGCCTTTCATAATATTAAAGATGTGCTTGTGCGCACCTACGATAATATTGAAGTCATGCACAACCGCAAAGGGGATATCACGGGGATTCCGACGGGATTCGCCGAATTGGATAAAATGACTGCCGGTTTCCAGCGGAATGACCTGATCATTGTGGGCGCCCGTCCATCGGTTGGTAAAACAGCCTTTGCCCTGAATATCGCGCAGAATGTTGCCACCAAAACTAATGAAAACATCGCGATTTTCAGTCTTGAGATGGGTGCAGAGCAGCTTGTTATGCGTATGCTCTGCGCTGAAGGCAATATTGACGCCCAAAGGCTCAGGACCGGCTCACTGACAGATGATGACTGGGGCAAGCTGACGATGGCGATGGGAAGCCTCTCAAACGCAGGAATCTTCATCGATGACACGCCGGGTGTAAGGATCACCGAAATCCGTTCCAAGTGCCGCCGCCTGAAGCAGGAGCACGGCCTTGGCATGATCCTGATCGACTATCTGCAGCTGATCTTAGGAAGCGGCCGCTCCGGCGAGAACCGACAGCAGGAAGTATCGGAAATTTCCCGTTCCCTGAAGGCGCTCGCCCGTGAGCTCCAGGTTCCTGTCATCGCCCTGTCCCAGCTCTCCCGTGGAGTGGAGCAGCGCCAGGATAAGCGCCCGATGATGTCCGACATCCGTGAATCGGGAAGCATCGAGCAGGATGCCGATATTGTGGCATTCCTGTACCGTGACGATTATTATGATAAAGAATCAGAAGACAAGAACATCATTGAAATCATTATTGCCAAGCAGCGTAACGGCCCGGTCGGTACTGTCCAGCTGGCGTTCGTGAAGGAATATAATAAATTCGTCAATCTCGAGAAGAGGTTCGATGACTCAGGCATGCCGCCTGGTGCGTAAAGCCGCAGTTCTGTACTGCGGCTTTTTTCTGTGGAAAAAAGAATAGGACCTTCCTCATATGCAAAAACTAAAGGATAGCCTACAAAAAAATTTACGAACGTATTTTTATGATTTCTTTAAAAATGTTCGTGTTTCATTGACTTTTATCGCTTTCCCTTGGTAAAATTAGAGTTGTTTGAAGAACGGATACATATTTACACTCTTTGGAGGTGCTTTATAAATGTCATCAGTCGTTGTAGTTGGAACTCAATGGGGAGATGAAGGAAAAGGAAAGATTACAGACTTCCTTTCAGAAAATGCTGAAGTGATTGCCCGCTACCAGGGAGGAAATAATGCCGGCCATACCATCAAGTTTGGCGGGGAGACATACAAGCTTCATTTGATTCCATCCGGAATTTTTTATAAAGAGAAAAACTGTGTCATTGGAAACGGCATGGTTGTAGATCCGAAAGCCCTGCTCAAGGAGCTTGCGTATCTGCATGAAAGAAATATCACAACCGACAATCTGCGCATCTCAAACCGCGCGCATGTGATTCTCCCTTACCACCTGAAGCTGGATGAAGTGGAAGAGGAAAGAAAAGGCGCCAACAAGATCGGCACCACAAAGAAGGGCATCGGGCCTGCGTACATGGATAAAGCTGCCCGGAACGGCATCCGCATCGCCGACCTTCTTGACCGTGAAGTGTTTGAAGAGAAGCTGCAGCGCAATCTTGAAGAAAAGAACCGCCTGCTGGAGCGCTTCTATGAAACAGAAGGCTTCAAGCTTGAGGATATTCTTGAAGAGTATTATGAGTATGGCCAGCAGATCAAGCAGTATGTGTGCGACACGTCTGTTGTGCTGAACGATGCCCTTGATGAAGGCCGCCGTGTTCTGTTTGAAGGAGCACAGGGCGTTATGCTCGATATCGACCAGGGGACATACCCGTTTGTTACTTCTTCCAACCCGGTTGCGGGCGGCGTAACGATCGGTTCAGGAGTCGGCCCCACGAAAATCAAGCATGTTGTCGGCGTATCCAAAGCCTACACAACACGTGTCGGTGACGGACCGTTCCCGACTGAGCTTGATAATGAGATCGGCAATAGGATCCGCGAGGTTGGCCGCGAGTATGGTACAACTACGGGCCGTGCACGGCGTGTCGGCTGGTTTGACAGTGTTGTTGTCCGCCACGCCCGCAGGGTCAGCGGCATCACTGATCTGTCCCTGAACTCTATTGATGTTCTGACAGGCATCGAAACGCTGAAAATCTGTGTTGCTTACCGCTATAAAGGCGAAGTGATCGAAGAATTCCCGGCGAGCCTGAAGGTGCTTGCTGAATGTGAGCCTGTGTATGAAGAGCTCCCAGGCTGGACTGAGGACATCACTGGCTGCAAGTCGCTGGATGAGCTTCCGGCCAATGCCCGCCACTACCTCGAAAGAGTTGCCCAGCTGACAGGCATTCCATTGTCCATCTTCTCTGTCGGTCCGGACCGCTCACAGACAAATGTTGTCATGAGCCCTTGGCGCCAGAATTAATAGTTGAAGCCCTCTTTATGGGGGCTTTTTTTCATGGAAAGGTTTAGGATGGGGACATTCAGATCTTTTTTGTTAAGAGTAATTAAAAATTTCAGGAGCCTCTGTTTATTGGAGTGGAAGGCACGTAGACTCCTCATAAAATGCATGCGCATTTTCTTCGTGCGATGTGATTTCGGGGAAGAGGATTCAACATCCTGCGGGATTGCAGCGGCAATGCTGAGAACCCGCAGACGCGGAGCGGTGAGGAGGCTCAGCGTCGCCCCGCGGAAAGCGAAGTGCCTGGAACGGAAACGAACAGACCACATATGGACGCTATCACTCTACCCACATTTTGACGAACCAATCTATTTTCCCCTATGATTAGCATACATAAGAAGATTTTGTCAGGGGGGATAGTATGAACATTCTGGTTGTTGAGGATGATCGGACGATAGCGGCGGGGCTGGAGTATTCTTTGCAGAATGAGAAATATGGTACATTCGTATGCCATGATGCCGCGGGGGCGCGGGAATTGATCAGGACGAAGCTGGATGAGATTGATCTTTGCCTGTTTGATCTGGGGCTGCCGGATGGAAGCGGGTATGATTTGTGCTCACTTGTGAAAAAGCAGAGCGATCTGCCTGTCATTTTTCTCACGGCAATGGATGAAGAAGTGAATGTCGTGATGGGACTGGATATGGGGGCTGATGATTATATCACGAAGCCATTCCGGGTCCGCGAGCTGCTGTCGCGCATCAGGTCGGTGCTGCGCCGCTATGATAAGCAGGACAGGCAGACTGTCACCTTCCAGGCAATCACGGTTCATACCGGCGAAGGGAAGGTCTATAAGCATGGAGAAGAGATCCAGCTGACGGCCCTGGAGTACCGCCTCCTCCTGATCTTTGCGAACCATAAAGGGCAGGTGCTGACGAGGAGCCAGCTGCTCGATAAAATCTGGGACGTTGCCGGCGATTTTGTGAACGATAATACACTGACCGTCTACATAAAGCGGCTAAGGGAAAAGCTCGAGGACGATCCGCAAAAGCCTTCCATCATCAAGACCGTCCGCGGTCTCGGCTATAAGGCAGGCGACTGAGATGCTGCGGAACAAAGAATTCAGGACCTTTTTGTTCACAAGCATCGGCCTTGCAGTTCTATGTGTGCTGCTATCCTCCCTTTTATCCTGGCAGGCAGCCCTGGCAGCAGGGACGGCCTCTATCCTCCTTTTAGCTGCCTTTTTAATTTTCACTTCCTGGCGCTACCGTGAGATTGAAAAGCTTTCACGCTATCTAAGGAGGATCAGCAGCGGAGATTATATGCTCGATGTCCGGGATAATCATGAGGGCGAACTCAGCATTCTGAAATCGGAGATCTATAAGGTGACCATCAGGCTCTCAGAGCAGGGCGCCCTCCTGCAGGAAGATAAAACGAAGCTGACAGATGCGATTTCAGATATATCACATCAATTGAAGACCCCGCTTACCTCGATGATGGTCATGTCAGACCTGCTGAGTGATATGTCGCTTGCGGATGATAAGCGAAAAGAGTTTACCCGCCGCATTCAGGTGCAGCTGGAAAGAATCGAATGGCTGGTTTCCTCCCTTTTGAAGCTTTCAAAAATTGACGCTGGCACTGCCCTTTTTAAAACAGAAAGAGTGAATGTCCCGCAGCTGATCAAGGAGGCTGTTGAGCCGCTTCTGATTCCCATCGAGCTCAAAGAACAGGAGCTTCAGGTCAGAGGGGCAGAGGGCGTCTTCTTCACCGGCGATCATAATTGGACGAAGGAAGCATTGATCAATATCATTAAAAACAGCATCGAACATTCCAGTGAAAAAGGGCGTATCAGCATCAGCTGCAGCCAAAATCCGCTCCTCACCGAAATTATTATCGAGGATAATGGCAAGGGCATCCTAAAAGAAGATCTTCCCTACATTTTCAAGCGCTTTTACCGGGGCAAGAATGCCTCGGAAGACAGCGTTGGCATTGGGCTGGCCATGGCATACGGGATCATGAAAAGGCAGGGCGGAGATATTGAAGTGGCCAGTAAAAAGGGTGTCGGAACAAGATTTACGCTGAAGTTTTACCACCAGGTCATTTAGCAGATGACTAAACTGTCACTTTAGAGTCACGCTAGAGTCATTTTCGCCAGATATACTGAACCTATCAAATCATTGGAGGCTCTAGCATGGAAATCTTGAAAATTGAGAATCTGTCTAAAGTGTACGGAAGCGGAGATACTGCTGTAAAGGCATTGGATGACGTATCTTTTAGTGTCAATAAAGGAGAATTTGTCGCGATCATCGGCCCATCGGGATCCGGGAAATCGACCCTCCTTCATATGCTCGGCGGGGTGGACCGCCCTACAGGAGGCCGTGTGCTGGTCGATAACACTGATATTTACAAACTGAATGAAACACAGCTCGCCATCTTCAGGAGAAGGCAGATCGGACTGATTTACCAATTTTACAATCTGATCCCGATCTTGAGTGTTGAGGAAAATATCACGCTCCCAATGCTGCTTGACGGCCAGAAGGTCGACCGGGGGCAGCTTGAAGAAATTGTCGGGATCCTTGGACTGCAGAATCGCCTGTCCCATCTTCCAAACCAGCTGTCCGGCGGGCAGCAGCAGCGCGTGTCCATCGGCCGTGCCCTTATCAGCCGTCCGGCCATCATGCTTGCTGACGAGCCGACCGGGAACCTGGACAGCCGAAACAGCGGTGAAATCATGGAGCTTTTAAAAATGTTCAATAAAACTTATAAGCAGACACTGATTGTTATCACCCATGATGAGCGGATCGCGATGCAGGCTGACCGGGTCATTTCCATTGAAGACGGTAAGGTTGCGAAAAATGAGGTCATCCGGCCATGAATATCATAAACAAGCTGACATTGCGGCATTTGAAAAAGAACAGGAGAAGGACACTTGTCACGATTATCGGCGTCATCATCTCAGTCGCCATGGTTTCGGCGGTTTCCACCCTGTTTGTCTCCTTCCTCGGGATGATGAAGCAGGAAGCTATCCAGAATTCCGGGGATTGGCATGTCATCTACCGTGATGTGTCAGAAAGCCAGATGGAAGCGATACGAAAGGACGAGCAGACGGAAAAGCTGTTTTTCACAAGGGACAGGGGATATTCATCGCTTGAAAATCCCTCCAATAAAAATAGGCCTTATCTTTTTATCAAGGAATTCGATTCAGAGGGAATGGAGCACTTCCCTGTTGAATTGAGTGAAGGGCGCCTTCCAAAAAAGGAGAACGAAGTCCTTTTTCCAAAAGAAATCGTGGAAAAGCAGAATTACCAAATAGGCGATGAAATCACTCTTGAAATTGGGGACCGGCATATCCCAAATGATGACCGCTCTTTTGGCCAGGGGGATTATCTGCAGTACGATGAAACAGAAGTAATTGAAACATTAAGCAAAAAAGAGGAAGGCATCTTTACAATTGTCGGTACGATGGAGCGTCCGGAATGGGAGCCATACTCCGCACCCGGCTACACAATCGTTAGCTATATGGAGCAGGATCCCTTTAAGGGCGGAGCAGCTGATATCGGTGTAACGGTGAAAAAGGTGAACCGGTCGCTCTACGAGCATGCCAAAGAGCAGGCCGAAAAAAATGGAATTACTAAAGTCAGCTTCAATAGCGAACTGCTTCGTTATTATGGGGTGACCGATAGTGATAATCTGGCTATCACGCTTTATTCTCTTGCAGCCATTATCATATTAATTATTATCATCGGTTCGGTATCCCTGATCTATAATTCATTTGCCATCAGCGTCTCCGAGAGGGCCCGCCATCTCGGAATGTTATCCAGTGTCGGTGCGACCAAAACACAAAAACGGAATTCTGTCTTCTTTGAAGGGGCGGTAATCGGGGTGATATCCATCCCGCTTGGACTGCTGGCAGGAATCGGCGGCATCTTTGCAACCTTTCTGGTAATGAATCGGACCTTTGGCGATACCCTGGGGATAGACGATGGACTGACCTTAACCGTGACACCCATGTCCATCCTGCTTTCTTGCCTGATCTCGATTCTGACGATTTTCATCTCCACCTATATGCCGGCGAGGAAGGCTTCAAAGGTCTCTGCCATCGACGCCATCAGGCAGAGCCAGGATGTGAAGCTGACCGGCAAAGCGGTAAAAACGTCCAGATTGGTCAGGAAAATCTTCGGCCTTGAAGCAGAAATTGGTTTGAAGAATCTGAAACGGAATAAAAGAAGATATCAAGTGACAGTGTTCTCGCTGGTTATCACGATTGTTCTTTTCCTGGCAGTTTCCTATTTTACTGCAAACCTGAAGCAGTCGATTACGATGACACAGGTGAACTATAACTATGATGTACAGATATACAGTTCTGAAGATCAGGCAGCCCTTGAACCTTATATGAATCTAAATTATGTGAGTGATGCTTCCTTAATGGAGGAGGCCTATTTTTCAACATGGATCAATGAGTCAGAGCTGCCGGATGAAGTGAAGGCGCAGGAATATTATGAAGATATGCTCCAGGGTGGGAAATATCCTTATTCTCTCGTGCTGCATGGAATAGATGAGAAGAGCTTTAAAACATATGCTAATAAGATCGGAGCCGATGTGAATGAGCTCCAGGATAAAGTAATCATCCTTAATAAATTTGTGTACGAAGACGTACAGACGGGGAAAAAGATTGAAACTGGCGGAATCAACGGAAAGCCTGGAGATAAGCTGGATCTGTATCTCCCAGAGGAGAACAGTCCATTTCAATCCCTTGAAATCGGCTTTGCTGCTGTAGAGGCGCCGATGGGCATCCTGCCGCTAGGCAATTATGAAGTTCATCTCCTGATGCCTCAGAAGCAGTTCGAACAGCTGAAGCAGAATAGTGCAGAGACTTCTTATTCCTTGTTCCTGGACAGCTCAAAGCCTGAAGAAATGCAGGATCAGCTTGATCAGATCGAGTCAGAAAATCTTATGATCCAGAATGTCTATCAAAACCGTGAACGGGATGAACAGATGGTAACGTTCATGTCAGTTTTCACCTACGGCTTCATCACGCTGATTTCCGCCATTTCAATTGCGAATATCTTTAACACCATTTCAACGAGCATTGCGCTCAGGGGCAGGGAGTTTGCCATGCTGAGATCAATCGGGATGACACCGAAGGGCTTTAATAAAATGATCAACTATGAAAGCATCTTTTATGGACTCAAGGCCCTGCTGTACGGGCTTCCGATCTCACTCGGTGTTATGCTGCTCATGTATTGGTCATTGCAGAATACATTCCAATACTCATTCGCCGTACCATGGATAAGTGTTCTGATCGCCATCGCTGCGATTTTCATCATCGTGAGCGCCGCCATGCTTTACTCGATTCAAAAGGTGAAAAAGCAGAACATTATTGATGGCCTGAAGCAGGAAAATATCTAAAAATATATGCCTCTCCAGTGCAAAAAGGAGAGGCATATGTTTGCTTTCAGCTGAGAATGGTATACAGATAGAGGCGGCATTCTAGCTTGCAAAATATTTTTTAAAAAATAAGTTGCAATAGTTTTAGAATCTATGATATTATAAAAAGCGTCGTCACAAGAGACAACATATTGAGAGCCATTAGCTCAGTCGGTAGAGCATCTGACTTTTAATCAGAGGGTCGAAGGTTCGAGTCCTTCATGGCTCACCATTTTACTCCAATGGCCCCTTGGTCAAGCGGTTAAGACACCGCCCTTTCACGGCGGTAACACGGGTTCGAATCCCGTAGGGGTCATCGGCATTTGGCTGGTCGGCAAGTAGCTGGCAAGGACGGCTTCCTTGCTGACTGCCATATACATAATCTAGTGGTTTCATTTGAGAGAGTAGTTTCCTTTTTAAGAGTGGTCCCGTGGTGTAGCGACGAGCGAAGCTTCTGTGAAAAATCAGCGAGTTGTCTCGACGCATCAGCTTCCCTGGTTAAGCTTTTAGAGGAAGAGACAGGACAACGCAAACAACGAGCATAGATAATTTCTTTTTAAGAGTGGTCCCGTGGTGTAGCGGTTAACATGCCTGCCTGTCACGCAGGAGATCGCGGGTTCGATTCCCGTCGGGACCGCCATTTATATAGATTCTTTTTAAAGTGGTTTGGAAGAATAACTTAATATGGCTCAGTAGCTCAGTCGGTAGAGCAGATTGCTACCTTCCCTGAAAAGCTTCTGCGGCAATCTGCGAGGAAGTTCGCGAGAACCTTCCGAGCAAAGGACTTAAGCAATACATATTTTAGAATTAAATATTATTATGGCTCAGTAGCTCAGTCGGTAGAGCAAAGGACTGAAAATCCTTGTGTCGGCGGTTCGATTCCGTCCTGAGCCATCCCGTGAAGAGAGAGTATACCTTGTATGCTCTCTCTTCTTTTTTGTTACGGTTTTGTAATATACCCCACACCCTTTTATGGCAGAGATAAGACAAATAGCGGGCAGAAAGCTTGGAAGTATAGGGATTTATGCCTATCTGCGAAAAAAAGATGTTTTTGTAATAAAATGTAAGATTTTATACAATTTTATTACAATGCTGAGACAAGTTCAGGCCCCAGCTTGTTTTATGGTACATTATAGTGGCGTCAAAATAGTACAAAACGAACAATGGTAGATACATAGAACTATGAATATAGATTTGTTTGTTTCCGAAGTCTAGGGGGATCCATTTTACAATGAAGAACTGGGGAAATAGGTTAACAGCATTATCAGGTGCTATGAAAGCCAAAGTGAACAAAGGCAGGAAGTCGGCAATTGCATTGACAGCAGCAGCGGTTTTGGCCGCAGGAGGCACACATCCTGCCGCTGCAGACAGTGAGCAGCTGACAACGGTCTATTATGTATATATTGACGGGAACTACGCCGGTACGGTCCTTGATAAGGAGAGTATTCAATCCAAAGTCGCTCAGCAGGTGGAGAAAGCCCAGGAATCTTATGACTATGAATTGTCTGCAGGGGCTGATATCAGTTACATCCCTGAGCAGGTGTTCAATACAAATATCAAGACAGAAGAAAGCCAGGTGCTGGAGGAAGTGGCGGAAGTCGGCGTCAGCACAGAGGCAGCAGGAATTGTAATTGATGGAGAGACAGCCGTTTATCTGGAAACGATGGAAGAAGCAGAAGCTGTTCTTGAGAAATTCAAACTTCAATATGCCAGCGAGAAAGAGCTGGATGGATTAGAAGCGTATAAACAAGCTGAAGAGAGCAAAGAAACCCTTCCGCCGCTTGAGAAAAATGAAGAGCGGCTGACAAGGGCCGCCATGTCTGAAGAAGTGAAGGCAGAGGAAATGAAGGCTGATCCAAAGCTGATCCTGTCAGAGGAAGAGGCATTAAAGCTTTTAAATAAAGGAACATTGGAAGAAAAGAAATATACAGTCCAGGAAGGCGATGTGCTCGGCAAGATTGCCGCTAAGCATGATTTGGATCTTAATAAGCTTCTTGCTCTCAATCCCGGGATGAAGGAAGACAGCATCGTTAAGGTGGGCCAGGAAGTCAACGTGACAGTCCTGGAGCCGATGATCCACGCGGTTATTGAGAAAGAGATATATAAGAAGGAAAAAATCGCATTTGAAAAAGAGGTCATTGAAGACAGCTCGATGTTCAAGGGCGATACGAAGGTGAAGCAGGAAGGCAAGGACGGCGTTAAAGGGGTGACCTACAAGATCACTGAACAAAATGGCGTGCCTGTCCGAAACGCGACTATTTCTGAAAAAGTGCTTGAAGAGCCTGTGAAAGAGATTGTCATCAAGGGTACGAAGGTCATTCCATCCCGCGGCGACGGCAGCTTTGCCTGGCCAGCGGACGGCGGGTATATTTCCAGCAAGCTTGGCTACCGATGGGGCAAAATGCATAAAGGAATCGATATCGCACGGCCGAGCAGCCGGACAATCAGCGCAGCAGACAACGGTAAAGTCGTGTCAGCCGGAATGACTGGTGACGGCTATGGAAAAAAAGTCATCATCGACCACCAGAATGGATACAGGACGCTATATGCCCACCTCGATTCAATCGATGTGAAGATTGGGCAGAATGTCCCTAAAGGAACAAAGATCGGCATGATGGGCTCAACTGGCGATTCTACCGGCGTGCACCTTCATTTTGAAGTGTATAAGAACGGAAGCTTGCAGGATCCATTGAAGTATGTGAACCGATAGGAGGAAGTCTCTAGTGTGGATGCTAGAGACTTTTTCTATAGGCAGGGAGGCAGCAGGGGCAGGCACTTGAAAGGGAACGGATCGGCATCTTCCAAAAATTGCATAACCTAGGAACAACCCGTTCATCGCTATTAGATGAATTCCGGCGCATAACATGGTAAAGTAAAATAGAGAACTTATGTTTTGATGAGCAATGAAAAATAATAGATATATGATAGATAATCTGCTTCTTAAAGGAGAATGGGTATGGATAAGAAGATATTGGTTGTAGACGATGAAAAGCCGATTGCGGATATACTGCAGTTCAATTTGAAAAAGGAAGGCTATGAGGTGCATTGCGCTTATGACGGCAATGAGGCGCTCGAGAAGGTGGAGGAGGTCAAGCCTGATCTGATCCTGCTTGATATCATGCTGCCGCAGCGCGATGGCATGGAGGTATGCCGCGAGGTGCGGAAGAAGTATGAAATGCCGATTATCATGCTGACGGCCAAGGATTCAGAAATTGATAAGGTGCTCGGCCTTGAGCTTGGCGCTGACGATTATGTGACAAAGCCGTTTTCGAACCGGGAGCTTATCGCCCGTGTGAAGGCGAACTTGAGAAGGCACCAGCAGATTGCTGCAAAAGCCGGGGAAGAGGAAGAAACGAATGAGATTGCGATCGGTTCCCTTGTCATCCACCCGGATGCCTATGTGGTTTCCAAACGCGGTGAGACAATCGAGCTGACACATCGGGAGTTTGAACTGCTGCACTACCTGGCCAAGCATATTGGACAGGTCATGACACGTGAGCATCTGCTTCAGACCGTATGGGGCTATGATTATTATGGGGATGTCCGTACCGTCGACGTTACGGTAAGGCGCCTGCGCGAAAAGATTGAAGACAACCCGAGCCACCCGACCTGGATTGTAACAAGAAGGGGAGTAGGCTATTATTTGAGGAATCCGGAACAGGAGTAAAGAGCCATCATGAAAAAAGTCGGTTTTTTCCGTTCGATTCATCTGAAGTTTGTTTTAATTTATGTGCTGCTGATTATCATTGCTATGCAGATCATCGGAGTGTATTTTGTCGGCCAGCTTGAGAAGACGCTGCGAAGCAATTTCCAGACAGCGATCGAGGAAAGAGTCGACCTGCTATCAGTCTATTTGGAAGAAATCATTACCAAGGAACGGCCTGCCGGCGAGGACCTGCCGACAAAGGAAGAAGAGGTCCAGCGTATTCTGCGTGACTATACTTCCAAGGATATTATTGAGCTCCGGGTCATTGACGGTGAAACACAGAAAGTCCTTGGTTCCAATAAAGATGGGTATGTAAATCAGAAGGCTGTAGATGCACTCACGACTTCAGCCCTGGCCACACGGGCCCCCAAAAGTGATGAGTATACAGATCAGAGCCTTGGGAACCGCAGGGTCTGGGTCCTTGCTTCGCCGGTAAAATCGGCCAATGAAGAAGTCGTCGGTGTGGTATATGTAAAGGCAGATATCGAAAATGTCTTTGAACAGAAGAACCAGATCAACAGCATTTTTGCATCAGGCATCATCATTGCTCTTGCAATCACTGCCTTGCTCGGCATCCTGCTCGCACAGACGATCACGCGGCCGCTGTCTGATATGAGGCGGCAGGCATTGGCAATGGCAAAAGGGAATTTCTCCCGCAAAGTTAAAGTGTATGGCTATGATGAGATCGGGCAGCTGGCCATCACATTCAACAGTCTGACGAAGAAGCTGCAGGAAGCCCAGGCTACTACAGAAGGGGAGCGCCGCAAGCTGTCTTCAGTCCTTTCCTATATGACCGACGGCGTAATTGCGACCGACAGGCGGGGACGGGTTATCCTGATCAATGAACCGGCTGCAAAAATGCTGAATGTTCCACGTGAAACAGTGCTGTCGAGCCCGATTGTGAATCTGCTCGGCCTTGAGGAAGATTATACGTTTGAAGAGCTGCTTGCTGAAAGGGAGTCCGTCATCCTGGATTATAGTACAGAGACAACTCCATATGTGCTCCGCGCCAATTTTTCTGTTATTCAAAAAGAGACAGGCTTTGTTAATGGACTTATTACTGTATTGCATGATATTACGGAACAGGAAAAAATTGATTTGGAGCGCCGGGAGTTTGTGGCGAATGTATCCCATGAATTGCGGACACCGCTGACGACGATGAGGAGCTATCTTGAAGCGCTGGCGGAAGGGGCTATGCATGATGAAGATATTGCCCCCCAATTCCTTAATGTGACAAGGACAGAAACAGAGCGGATGATCCGGATGGTCAATGACCTTCTTCAGCTTTCAAAGCTGGACAGCAAGGATTACCGCATGAAGAAGGAATGGGTCAATTTTGTCGACTTCTTTAACCGGATCATCGACCGGTTCGATTTTTCAAAAGAGCAGAATGTGACCTTCCAGCGCAATCTGCCGGAGCATGCGGCATTTGTGGAAATTGATGAGGACAAGCTTACACAGGTTGTTGATAATATCATTTCGAATGCGCTGAAATACTCACCTGAAGGCGGACAGGTCTCTTTTAACATCGTCGAGCAGGAGGAGCAGCTGCTTATCAGGATTTCCGACCAGGGCGTCGGGATTCCGAAGGACAATCTGGATAAAGTATTCGAACGGTTTTACAGAGTGGATAAAGCTAGAACGAGAAAGCTTGGCGGCACCGGCCTCGGGCTTGCCATTGCCAAAGAGGTTGTGGAAGCCCATGACGGCAAGATATGGGCAGAAAGTACAGAAGGAAAAGGCACGACCATTTCCTTTACGCTTCCTTTCGTTCGTTCTGATGAGGATGATTGGGAATGACCTATGAAGATATTAAATCAATAATATTGGCAGTTCTTGTGTCAGGGAGCATTCTGCTGACATGGAGCCTCTGGACCTATCAGCCTACTTCCGAACAGCTTGGCGAGGAAAATACCGTTCAGGAAGTCGAGCTGGAGGCAAAGAAAGATGTCGGGGACCTCATCGAGCCGAATATGGCCCTGTTCCATTATGAAGACAGCCAGCATCTTGGCACCCTTTCCGCCGAGGAAACAGAAAAGCTTCTTACTGAAATTAAAAAATGGAACTTTGATGATTTTTCGGATATAACAGACGAAGTCGGGAATATAGACCTCTTTGTGCAGGAAGCAGGCCATGCTGAAATCATATACCCGGGAATCACGCCGATGAATCTTTATAAAGAGATCCTGCAGATTAAGGACAGACGGCTGGAGAATATTTACTTCAATAAGATGGTCATAGACATGCAAACTGGACAAAAAAGCGGAATCGTCTACTTTGTCGACACGGAAAGAGGAAGGGTGTACAAAACGGGTGTTGGGCTTTCGAATATCCAAAATTTTAACACCAGGTTCTACCGGCTGGCGAGTGCTTCAACCAATCCTGCTTTTGCCCGCTATGCTCCTTTTGATACCGGGAAGAAATTGATTTTCATACCGGAAAACAAAGTGGAGATGCCGAGATACAGCTTTTTATCGGAAGAGTATGAATCTGAAAGATTTAAGGAAGCATTATTCGACGATCTGGATTCTGTCCAGAAAAGCTATCTTGGGACCGGGGAGGAATTCACAAATGAATCCAGCCTGCTGAGGATCGACCAGAATAAGGTTGAATTCAAGAATCCTACTCCTGAGGATAATGAAAGCCTCAGCCCTGACAATCTGCTGAAGAAAAGCATCAATTATGTGAATGCCCATGGCGGCTGGACTGATAATTACCGCTATGTCCGGATGGATGAGAATAAACACCAGGTGTTTTTCCGGATCTACCGCAATAATTACCCGGTGTTCAGCGAGGATCTGAATCTGTCGGAGATCCAGCTCCGCTGGGGCGGCAGTGAAATCCTTGCCTATTTCCGGAACAATTTCAAACTGGCAAACCTGATAAGTTCTGCTGATGTTACGCTGAGATCCGGCCCGGAGATCCTCGACTATCTGCAGAAGAAAGAGGATTTTGAAGCCGGAAAGCTTGAGGATATCACGCTCGGCTATCAGCTTGATAAGAAATCAAAAACGGAGCTGATCCAGCTTGAGCCTTCCTGGTTTTATAAATACGAAGGCAAGTGGCAGCAGATCAGCACATTTGAACCGGGAGGGAACGATTATGGATTGGAGCAGAATTAAAACGATCTTTATCCTGACCTTCCTCATCCTGGATATCTACCTGGTCTATGAATACTCCCAGCTTCGCATGAACGGCAGCCAGGCGCTTCCGCAGGACAAGCTGGAGAACAGCTTCAAGAGTGCCAATATCAAGTTTGAAGCTGACATACCAAAAGGTGAAGTGCGGGACGGCAACCTGACCGCGGTTTCGAAGAATTTTGCAGAAGAGAACCTGGAAGAGCTGAAGAAAACGATCCTGAAGGACCAGGATATCTCCACCCTTGAGGAAAATGCCCTGAACTCGACATTAAATAAGCCATTTAAGGTCGGCAAGGACTTCAATCAGGCGGAACTTGATAAGTTCGTCAGGCAAAACATCTATGAAGGCGATAAATACGGTTTCTGGGAAAAAAGCGATGACAGCAATAAGATTACCTATTATCAGAAGTTCGAAGGAAAATTCCTCTACAAGAATGTAAATGGGGAGCTCACCTTTTACTTGAATGCCGACCAGGAAATTGTTACCTACAGACAGACGCTGTTTGAAAAAGTACAGTATCTGAAGGGCGATAAAAAGAAGCTGATTGATCCGACAGAGGCGATTGAAAACCTTTATAGGAATCAAAGTTTAAAAGAAGGCAGCAAGATTACTGACGTGGAACAAGGATATTATTCCAATATCCAGGATGACTCTTCCACCTGGGTGCTGAGCCCTGCCTGGAGAGTTGTCGTGGACGGCAAGGAGAACTTGTTCGTCAATGCCTTTAAAGGCCAGGTCCTCAGTCTCGACAGCGAGAAGAAAGACCTGGGAGAAGATTCGGAAGAAAAAACTGAAATAGTGGAGTGATAATATGTCTTTGCATTTTAGTGTTCTCGCCAGTGGGAGTACGGGAAATGCGATTTATGTTGAAGCGGACGGACAGTCCTTTATCGTGGATGCAGGCCTGAGCGGCAAGCAGATGGAGGCGCTGATCAAGCAGATCGACCGCAGCCTCGGCAATCTGTCCGGAATATTGGTCACCCATGAGCACAGCGATCATATCAAAGGCGTTGGCATCGTTGCCCGCAAATACGGCCTTCCCGTCTACGCGAATGAAAAGACGTGGCAGGCGATGAACGGCCTGATCGGGGAAGTGCCGCTCGACCAGAAATTTACCTTTGATATGGAAACCGTGAAAAGCTTCGGCTCGCTTGATATTGAATCTTTCGGTGTATCCCATGATGCGGCTGAGCCGATGTTCTATATTTTCCATCATGAAGGCAAGAAGCTTGCCCTCATCACGGACACAGGTTATGTGAGCGACCGGATGAAGGGAATCATCAAGAATGCCGACGCGTTTGTATTCGAAAGCAATCATGATGTCCAGATGCTCCGGATGGGGCGCTATCCATGGAATATCAAACGAAGGATTCTCGGCGACTTTGGGCACGTGTCCAATGAAGATGCGGCGCTTGCGATGAGCGAGGTGGCCGGCGACAATACAAAGAGCATTTACCTGGCCCACTTAAGCCAGGATAACAATATAAAAGATCTGGCGCGCATGTCTGTCAGCCAGACGCTGGAATCGCGCGGAATCCTTGTCGGGGAACAGTTCAGCCTGTATGACACTGACCCGAAGGCTCCGACTCCGCTGACAGCGGTTTAAGGTTTACCGGCGGAATAAATAGGAAAAAAGAATGGTACGAGCATGATGCCATTCTTTTTTTGTGCTTTTTTTAAAGTCTTGGATATCACCACAGCCTCACTTTTGATCAGCATCTGATAAAATTATGAACAAAATCGTAAGATTCCTTCAGGCAGTTTGTTTTTCTTAGAAAATCCCGGCCCGGCGAGTATAATATTGGATAGAAGGAAGAATAATTCTTAGCAGCTTTGTGAGAAAGGATTGGTCAAACTTGGGTTATTATGATCAGGATTATCAGAACCGCTATAAAAAGCAAAAAGGAAATAAGGGCGGCTATTTCTTGGCCAGCCTGATCGGCATCATCCTTGGCGCCATACTGGTCATTGTCGCTGTCCCTAAGCTGATTGACTATGATGTGCTCCCATACTCAGCGAACGAGGATGCAGGACAGGCTAATACAGGCGGAAGCAATAATAATGTCACCACCCGCAATGTTTCGCTCAATGTCGAATCAGATATAACGAAAGCAGTCGATAAAGCCGGCGATGCGGTTGTCGGCATCGATAACATCCAGAATGCGAGCATGTGGTCAGGCGCAGAAGAAGGGGACGGCCAGACAGCTGGAACCGGCTCAGGCGTCATTTATAAAAAAGAAGGCGGCAAAGCCTATGTCGTGACGAACCATCACGTGGTAGAGGGAGCTTCAAGGATTGAAGTGACACTTGCAGATGGAACGAAAATCCCGGCCAAGCTGCGCGGCAGCGATATTTGGACCGACCTTGCCGTATTGGAGGTCGAAGGGGAAAAAATCGATAAAGTTGCTGAATTCGGCGATTCAGATGCTTTGAAAATCGGCGAACCGGTCATTGCCATCGGAAATCCGCTTGGACCAACCTTCTCAGGTTCTGTTACCCAGGGAATCGTTTCAGGCCTTGAGCGTGCCATTCCGGTTGACATCAACCAGGACGGGACAGTAGACTGGCAGGCAGAAGTCCTGCAGACTGATGCTGCCATCAATCCGGGGAACAGCGGCGGTGCCCTCATCAATATCAATGGTCAGGTGATCGGCATCAACTCGATGAAGATTGCCCAGGATACGGTTGAAGGAATCGGCTTATCGATCCCGATCAACTCGGCCCAGCCGGTCATCAGCGACCTGGAACAGTTCGGGGAAGTGAAAAGGCCGTATATGGGTGTTGAGCTGCGCTCTGTTAATGAAATACCTGCCTACTATCAGCAGGAAGCCCTGAAGCTGCCTGAGGATGTGACAAACGGTGTTGCAGTCATCCGTGTGTCTCCTAACTCACCGGCCGACCAGGCAGGATTGCAGGAATTTGATGTTATCGTCGAAATGGACGGCGAGCAGATCAATGATGTCATCGATCTCAGGAAGCATCTGTATAATAACAAGCAGGTCGGAGATCAGATGAAAGTGAAATTTTACCGCGGCGGAAAGGCACAGGAAACAACCCTGAAGCTGTCAGGCGAAACTATCTAAAGAGAAGAAACTAACAGGAAGGCCAAGAGGCTTTCCTGTTTTTTCTTTTGGTGTTACGATGGGATGTGGATAAGTATTTCGACAAATAGAAGAATGAAATTTATCCACAATTCTTATAATAAAAAGAAAAACTGATAGGAGTGCCAAAATGATTTACAGCTGCGAAGAACACATTGATATAGCCATTGATACCGTGGTGGACGAGTATGAAACGTTCCCTGTGATGAATAAAATTGAAGACAGCCAGTTATCAACAACCTGTGAATATTGTCGAAATAAGGCAGTATATATGGTGGCGAACAAGTGATTCCATACAAGATGTGGATATAAAATGTGGATATGTGGATAACTTTTGTGGATATCTTGTTTGTAAGCTGTTTGTAATTAAATTGTAAAGGGTTGTGAATAGTGAATATCTCAATCATCACCGTTGGAAAGCTAAAAGAAAAGTACCTGAAACAGGGCATCGACGAATACCTCAAGCGCCTGTCCGCCTACGCCAAAATGGATATCATCGAAGTCCCTGACGAAAAAGCCCCCGAAGAACTGAGCGACATTGAAATGATTCAGGTCAAGCAAAAAGAAGGCGAAAGAATCCTCGCCAAAATTCATCCCGATGCCCATGTCATCGCCCTGGCTATTGAAGGGAAGATGAAATCATCTGAGGAGCTTGCTGATACGATCGATAAATTGGCTACATACGGAAAAAGCAAAATTGCCTTTGTTATTGGAGGATCACTTGGCTTGAGCCAGGAGGTTTTGCAGCGGTCAGATGAGAAGCTGTCATTTTCGAAGATGACATTTCCGCATCAGCTGATGAAGCTGGTTTTGCTGGAGCAGGTTTATCGGAGCTTTCGGATCAATCGGGGGGAGCCTTATCATAAGTAGTTGAGATTTAACAAAATGCCTCTCCTGATGAGGAGAGGCTGGGATAAAAATAGAAAAGGTTATCCTGTAGGGGATAAGATTAAGAAGACTGACTGATTAATAGACGGAAGAATTCCGCTTAATTAATAAAATTGATAAAAATCAGCGCAAATAGACGGAGAAATTCCGCTTATTAACTCGAAAAATATGAAATTGTAATAATTTGCTTTGCATAACCGGAAAATCTCCTCTTATTTACCAAAAATGAATTCCATTCTGTATTTAGCCGTAAAATCCCCGCTTATTTTTCTTATGTAGGATCCATCAATTAAAAGGAAGCCAGCTAGGTAAAGTATTAACGTGCCGGGAGTCAGGCACCTCACAAAGCCAAATTATAGCTTTGTGTTTTTTATTACCCTAAAATAGCATTATCCTCAACTTTCCAGCCAATAATGATAAGCATACAAAATACCTCATCTATATCATGAATTTATTTATAAGTACTTTTGCACCAAGGAGGCCACACCATTATGTACGCTTCATCTGAGTTAGAAATGCTCATTCGGTTAATCGAGCGGGCTGCACTTTTGCTGATTACTTTATTTTTCATGGCGAGGGTGCCGAAGTTTAAAGAGATTTTGCAGAGGGACCATCATTCCCCGGTAGAGCTGTCGCTGCTGACGGGGATTTTCTGTGTGTTTGCCCTTTTTGGGACCTATTCGGGAATTGAAGTGGAAGGTTCGATCATTAATATCCGGACGATTGCGATAGTTTCCGGGGGAATCCTGTTTGGCCCATGGGTTGGCATAGTAACAGGGATTGTTTCCGGGATGCACCGCTATTTGATCGATATTGGCGGGGTGACCTCTGTTCCGTGCCTGATCACCAGTATTCTGGCAGGGTTCACTGCTGGCTATATCCATGTTTATATGAAAAAAAGCAGGCGATGGATTTATGGGATTATCGCCGGGATGTTCTGCGAGACCCTGACGATGATTCTTATTTTAGCAATGGCTGATTCCTTTGAATTGGGTGTCGCGATTGTATCGAAGATAGGGATTCCGATGATTTTGGGACAGGTCAGCATTGGACTGATCATCCTGATGATTGCGAGTGTGGAAGGGGAGAAAGAGCGGATTGCCGCCCAGCAGTCCCAGCTGGCCCTTAATATCGCTAATAAGACTCTGCCATATTTCCGCTCGATTAACGGAGAATCGCTTCGGACGATTTGCAGGATCATTAAAGATGATATCAAGGCAGATGCCGTTGCGATTACGGATACAAAGGATGTTCTTGCCTATGTCGGATATGGGGAAGAGAAGTATAAGATTGGACAGGAAATCATCAGTGATCTGACGAAAGAAACGATCCGCAATGGGCAGATTACCATCAGGAACAATATTGCCGATCATCATACACCGCAGATCCACTGCCTGCTGATTATTCCTCTATCAGAGCAGGGCATTATAACAGGGACATTGAAAATTTATTACCGGAGAGCCTATACCATCACAAATACACTGCAGACGATGGCGATTGGACTGGCGCAGATCATCTCTACTTTGATGGAAGTTTCGAGAGTGGAGCAGATTAAGGAAGAAGCCAATAAAGCTGAGATAAGGGCCTTGCAGTCAAAAATCAATCCTCACTTCTTGTTCAATGCCCTTAATGCGATTGCCTCAACGACAAGGCGTGACCCGGAAAAAGCAAGGGAACTGATCATCAGTCTATCTGGGTATATGCGCTATAATTTGGAAGTTGGCGAAGAACTGATTGAAGTTCAAACGGCGCTTGAGCAGGTGAGAAATTATATTAAAATAGAAAAAGCAAGGTTTGGTGAACGTCTTCAGGTTGTTTATGATATAGACGATCTTCATTTAAAACTGCCAAGCCTGCTGATCCAGCCTTTAGTGGAAAATGCCGTGGTCCATGGCATATTAAAACAAAAAGGGCCTGGCAGCGTGACGATTTCCATTAAAGAATTCCAAGATAAAATTAGAGTGAGTGTCAGGGATACAGGAAAAGGAATCGACCAGGAAGTGATTGATCGCCTGCACAAAGGGGAGGTTTCCTCCAAGCAGATTGGCCTTTTCAATGTGCATCAGCGGGTGAAGCTGATTTACGGGACTGATCTGGTGATTCACAGGCTGAATCCGGGCACGGAAGTTTATTTTGACATAGGTAAGGAGCCATCATGAGAGCGATCATAGTAGAAGATGAAATTCCGGCGAAGGAAGAGCTGGAATATTTAATAGAGACGCATAGCAAAATCGAGATTGTGGCTTCGTTTGAGGACGGGCTGGATGTGCTGAAGTTCCTTCAGGAGGAAGAAGTCGATGCCATCTTCCTGGACATCAATATCCCCTCATTGGATGGGATGCTGCTGGCAGGAAGCATCAGCAAGTTTGCTAAGAAGCCGTATATCATTTTCACAACAGCTTATAAGGAGCATGCGGCACAGGCCTTTGAACTGGAGGCTTTTGATTATATTTTAAAGCCTTATGAGGAAAAAAGGATTGCCGCTATGCTTTCCAAGCTGGAAGCAGCCTTTCAGAAGGGAAAGCAGACGCAGGAAGAGATTCCCCAGGACCGCAATCGCCGGATTAATCTGAGGAAAAATGAAAATATCATCGTGACGGAGGTAAATGATATTTATTACGCTGAGGCTAGTGAAAAAATCACCCTGGTTTACACAGAGTCGGAAGAGTACACGATGCCTGTGTCAATTAGCGAATTTCATGACAGCCTGCCTCAGGATCTCTTTTTTAGATGCCACCGTTCCTATAGTGTGAATCTGTCCAAGATCCATGAGATTGTGCCATGGTTCAATAATACATATGTATTGAAACTGAAGGGTGTGAAGGCGGAAATACCGGTCAGCAGAAGCAAGTCGAAAGCGTTCCGGCAGATTATGCATTTGTAAATACCACTCATTCCGAATATCAGGCATTTCGTTCTGAAAGCGATTTAATTCCTATTTTCAGCGGTAGAATTCAAGTATAAACACAATTGCTTGAGATTATGAAACCGCTTAGAAAGAGGAGATTCGACATGAACGAACGAAAGGCAAATCGACTTCTTATCATCATTGGCACCATTATCGTCCAGATGGGTTTGGGCACCATTTATACGTGGAGCCTTTTCAATCAGCCTCTAGTCGATAAATTCGGCTGGGAATTAAGCGCAACCAGCATTACTTTTTCCATTACAAGCTTTGCTTTAGCATTTGCGACCCTGTTCTCAGGGAAGCTGCAGGATAGATGGGGCCTTCGCCGTTTGGTGGCCGCGGCCGGGATATTGCTTGGTGCTGGGTTAATCCTCAGCTCACAGGTATCCTCATTATGGATGCTGTACGCCGTTGCCGGAGTGATCGTTGGCTTCGCAGATGGTACGGCTTATATTACAACACTAAGCAATTTGATCAAATGGTTCCCAGAGAAAAAAGGCTTGATCTCAGGGATTTCCGTTGGTGCATTTGGGACAGGCAGCCTGATTTTTAAATATGTGAACGCCAGTTTTATCTCATCATTCGGTGTCTCAACAGCCTTCCTCGTATGGGGAGCAATCGTCCTGGTAATGGTCGTTGGCGGCTCGTTTTTACTAAAAGAAGCAAAAGAAACAGCAGACAGCTCTATGAAAGCGGCATCAAAGCAAAAGGATTATACAGTCAAAGAAATGCTGAAAACGAAGCAGGCATATCTGCTGTTTGTGATCTTCTTCACAGCATGTATGAGCGGGTTATACCTGGTCGGGATTGTCAAGGACATCGGAGTCAGCTTAGCCGGGCTGGATGCAGCTACAGCGGCAAACGCAGTCGCATTGGTAGCCATCTTTAATACAACAGGCCGAATCGTTCTGGGTGCACTGTCAGATAAAGTCGGCCGGATGGAAGTTATTTGCGGAACGCTGCTGGTCACTGCCATTGCAGTCACAGTCTTAAGCTTTGTTCCATTGAACTTCCCGATCTTCTTCGCCTGTGTAGCAGCCATTGCCTTCTGCTTTGGCGGAAACATCACTGTATTCCCAGCCATCGTGGCAGACTTCTTTGGACTGAAGAACCAAAGCAAGAACTATGGCGTAATCTACCAGGGATTTGGAATCGGGGCTTTAGCGGGCTCTCTGGTAGCCGCTGTACTTGGTGGGTTCCAGGCAACGTTTACGGTTATCGCAGCATTGTGTATCGTCTCACTTGTGATTGCACTGACCATTAAGCCGCCTGGTGAGGGCAAGAAGCGTAAGGAACGTAAGGGGAAGATGAAGTTGGAGCCTCATACGAGAGTTGGATAATATGAAATAGTGCCTAAGTCGGTGCCTGACCCCCAGTACGGTAAAGTGTTAACATACTGAAGGGTCAGGCACCTTTTATTTGAAAAGAAGAGCCAAGGGACCTGACCCCTTGGCTCTCTTTGTTTCACAAAAACAATTTTAGGGCAAAAACAATTAAAAAGCGTAAAGAAAGGGGAAGGGGATTGTTTAAGCAGTTCTTATTTAAAATTAAAGAAGGTACATGGTTCATTCCGGCTGTGTATACGCTCGTCGCATTGATTCTTGCGATCGGTGTGGTATATGTTGATTATTATTTGAACGAATTTTATCCAGAGATCTTTCTTGTGGGGCTGGATTTGGGTAAAACGATTCTTGGGACCATTGCCGGTTCGTTATTGACCATGACGACCATTACCTTTTCTACCACCATGGTTGTGTTAACTACATATTCTTCCCAATTTTCGCCGAGGACGCTGGAGAACTTTATTCAGGATCCGGTGACGATGAGGGTGCTGGGAGTCTTTATTGGCGGATTTGTTTATTGTATATTTACACTGCTGTTTATAAGAGAATCCTTTGGTAATACGGTGGCATCGGCTTCTATTGGCATAATCATTGCGTTCATATGCCTCGCATTTTTTGCCTATTTCATCTACCATGTCGCCACATCCATTCAGGTCGGCAAGCTGATTGAGAGGCTTGCTGACGATGCATTGGATGTGATTAAGAAGGAAAAAGAAAGGTATGAGCAGGATGACCGTGTATCCCTGCTGCAGGTCCGGCCGTCGGTTGTCATTGAAGCAAAGGCTGTAAAGGCCAGACGGTTTGGCTATATTCAGTATATTGATGAAGGCATGCTGATGGAGCATGCCGCTGAACAGGGAAGCATCATTGAGGTTCTCAAGCCAATCGGCCATTTTGTTACGGAAAAACATGATCTGCTTTGTGTCCACAATCAGGAAGAAATACCGGAAGGCCTTGAGGATGCTGTTATCGTAGGGATAGAGCGGACCACTTATAGTGATGTGGAATTTGGCCTGCAAAAAATTGCTGAGGTGGCCTTGAGGGCGGTATCACCGGGAATTAATGATCCCAATACAGCCATCCAGTGCATCAATTATTTAAGTGTCTGCCTGTCTGCAGCCAGCCATTTAAACGGGGAGGTTAAAGCCATCTCTGATGATGAAGGAAGAATGAAGGTTATCATTCCGCATCGGCCATTTGAAGATCTTTTGAATACTTCCTTCAGGCAGATCAGCTACTACGCGAAAGATGATTTTTCAGTCATGCAGGCGATTTTTAAGGCGCTTGAAGAAATAGGCTCAGGCTGCGGCCCGGAAATACGCAAAACCCTTGATAAGTTCGCAGATTATTTGAAAGAACAAGTAGAAACGGCTGCACTCACCAAAACCGAGAAGGATGAATTGTATAAAGTCTGCCTGGTTGAAGAATGATGGGGGAAAGGCAGGTTTTACGACTGCCTGTTTCGAAACTTGGAAAGAATACGTTAAATAATAAAGTTTATGGGGACACAATCCGCAAATGGATTGGTGTCCCTTTTTGTTGCAGCAGTTTCTTGGTTAGCATGACAGGAATTTTCTGAAATAAAAAAAATTATTTGCTAGAATAGATGAAGAGCTTTTTCAACTCATAGGAAGAAATTAACAGAAAAATAATAATACATGTTCTTCTAAAAATAGGATGGAGGTATAATTATGTGGTTTATACTAGGAGCTGCTGCCATAGCAGCAACCTTTATAAATCTTTATATGTATATGACAGGCAAAGATTACAAATTTGCGATGGCAATGGGATTATCACTTACTGCTTTGACACTCTGTGCACAATACAGCGCTGTATCTAATTGGGTAAACAGTGAAGATTGGCCGGCTTTAATGGATGTTGTACCTACTATGGAGAAGGCGTTGTGGGTTTTGACGATTATTTCTATTTTGCTGAATATAGCACCTACACTTCTAGAGCTGAAAAAGAAAAAATAATTACCTATTGCTGTAATTACCAGATTACTAGTCCACAAGGCTGCTTGATTTCGACTTGCAAAAACATCATCAATGCATTTATGAGAAGGGTTGGTTTATATGAATTCATTGCTTCAGATGGGAGCAAATGCAGTTTTAAGTTCTCCAAAAGGAACTGTTACTGTCAACTACGAAATGTCCAATATGATAGATATTTCCTTAACCGCTTTCCTGCTGACTGATTCAGGCAAGGTACAGGGAGACAGCGGGATCATTTTTTATAATCAGCCGAAAAGTCTGTCTGGAGCCGCTGCTCTTATTCCGTCTGTGAATGTGGGTCAGACAAAGGTACATAAACTTGAGTTTGATATGAGTAAACTGCCTGCAGGGATTGCTAAAATAGCCATCACGCTAACCGAGGATAATCATACCGGCTTTTCCAATGTGAGGAATTTAAAGGCGGAGATCAGTGCGGGCGGGGAATTGATTCAATTTGTCCCATCTGTTTTTAAAAATGAAAACGGAATAGTAGTACTGGAATTGTATGTAAGAAACGGCCAGACAAAGGCAAAATCAGTGTGGCGGGGATTCGATTCAGGCCTTGAAGGTTTATGTAAACTTTACGGTGTTGAGGTTGAAGCTGAGGAGCAAAAACAGCCTCCTGCACCTCAAGCTGTTGAAAAACAAGCTTTAAAAGAACCTGCTAAAACACAATCAGTCCCTGAAAAGAAAAGCAGCTTAAATACTCTGCCGCCGATAAGCCTTGAAAAAGCAAAAGGGAAAATAAATCTCGATAAAGGCCAGAAGCCGGTGTTAATTGAGAAAACACCTGAAATTACGGCGACAGTCTCCTGGAAGACAGGGACGGACTATGATATCTATGCTCTGGTTTATACAAAGAATGGCAGGCAGATAGATGTAGCCATGTTCGGGGCCCAGGGGACACCGCCACTCAAGAGGTTTGGCAATGGAGCAGTAGAGCATATGGGGGATGTGGGAAGATTCAGCGGATCCACAAAGAAAGAAGTCATTAAATTGAGGCTGACCAATGATATTCTGGCAGTGGTGCCTGTTGTATATTCAGCTCAGTCAAATGGAACAGGGTCATTCTACAGATACAAGGTATCCATGAGTATTGATAACCATAGCGGAACTTCTGTTACCATTTCCTCCAAGAATGCGAATAATAATGACACGATCTATACCTGTGTGCCCGGAATACTCCATAATACCGACGATGGAGTGATTATAAGCCCATTAGAGCTTTATAGTGCACCCAACTCTGAGTATAGACCCAGACTAGTAATGGGAGCTTCGAATATGGTAGAGGTTTTGATGGATCAGGGGCCGATTAATGATTATAAGTAGGGGAAAAAAAGAGCCAAGGGGTCTGTCCCCGTGGCTCTTACTTAATCGCCTTACTGACCTTCAATTTCTTCCCCTTAACCGTGGCATTCTCCATAGCCTGCAGAACCAGCGATCCTTTCCCATTCAGAATATCAACATATGACATCTGATCATGGATGGTGATGATGCCGATATCGTCTGCTGTGACTCCAGGGATTTTGGCGATGGTTCCGACAAAATCAACGGCACGGATTTTCTTCTTTTTACCGCCGGTAAAGTGGAGCTTCATGATATCCTGGTTGATTCGGGCTGTTTTATTATTTCTGACGACCCGCCTGCCGCTGATTTTTTCTTCGAAGGCAGCTTTTCCGGCAGCAACATCCTGCTGGCTTGGTGCTTCTATGACAGGAATCTCAAAGCCGATGTATCTTTCAATCGCTTTAAGGAATTTTTCTTCAAAAGGTGTGGCAAACGTAATGGCTTTGCCTTTGTTTCCGGCGCGGCCGGTTCTTCCGGTCCGGTGCACATAGCTTTCTTTTTCCATTGGGACATCATAGTTAATGACAAGGCTCACATTATCAATATCAATCCCTCTGGCAGCTACATCGGTGGCCACAAGATAGCGGTAGTTCCCCATTTTAAAGCCTTCCATAACCGCAAACCGGTCTTCCTGCTCCAGTCCGCCATGGAGCCTCTCACTGGAATATCCAGCACCATCCAGTTCAGTGTACACTGTATCAACATGTTCTTTAGTCCGGCAGAAAATGAGGCAGCTGTCAGGATTTTCTGTAACTGTGATGTCTTTAAGGAGCGAAATCTTATCTTCCTGCTTTACTTCCATTAGGAGATGTTCGATCGTCTCAGCGGTTACCCCGGTTGATTCAATCTCAACGTGAACAGGGTCTTTCATATATTCGTGGCAAAGAGCTTCAACATCTTTAGGCAGGGTAGCAGAAAAAACCATGGTCACCCGGTCTGAAGGAAGCTCTTTAATGATGGCTTCCACTTCATCGATGAACCCTCTATTAAGCATCTCATCCGCTTCATCGATGATCAGATACTGTATTCGATCCAGGACGAGCGTTTCCCGGTCGATATGGTCCATAACCCGTCCTGGCGTCCCAACGACCACATGCGTTTTCTGCTTCAATTCTTCCTTTTGCTTTGTAAAAGGTTCTTTTCCGTAGACGGCCACTGCTTTGATGCGTTTGAAACGGCCGATATTCGTAATATCTTCACGAACCTGAACGGCGAGCTCCCTTGTTGGGGTAAGGATCAAAGCCTGCGGGCTTTTTTCTTCCCATTCAACCATATCGCAGACAGGAATACCGAAGGAGGCGGTCTTCCCGCTTCCGGTTTGAGCCTTCACCACAAGATCCTGCTTTTCCATCGCCAATGGAATGACCTTGCTTTGTACCTCTGTTGGAGATTCGTATTTTAACACACCCAGTGCCCTTTGTATTTCTTCGCTTAAATGATAATCCGCAAAACTTTTACTCATTATTTAACCCCGTTTTTTTGTTTTTTCGTCATATGGATAGAATTCTCTTTAAGAAGTATTGTATGCATGATCAGATATGGTTCATTATACTTGAAAATTGCTGGACAAGATATAAGAGTCCAGCCCCCTCAACTCCGCCCCGCGGAAAGCGAAGTGTCTGGAGCGGAAACCATCAGCCCTCATTAGGAACACAACAACGAATAGAGGAACAAAAAGAGTCAACGTTTACTTAAAGATACTTTATAGACAGTATCCCCTGTAAAAAAGTTCAAGAACTATTCGCAAATCGAAGAATCTATGATAGAATTAAAAAGTTATAGAGGATGAAACGTTCATTGATGTTAGTTAATTAACATTGACTGTACATCCTGTTCTTTCATTTCGTATGAAGCGGGAAGGTTTGCTGGTATTACATAATGCTAAGCTTTCAGCCCACTGTAAAACGGTACATGCAAATGCATGGGGCCTTTTTATAGTGGGCTTTTTTTGTGTTCTCGTTCATATGCCCTTTAATACGGCAGGCTGGTTCTAGAGAGATGGTCCTAAGAGGCAGCCTTATGCCTTATGTATTGTGGACCATAAAGACAATAATTGGGGGAAGAAATATGGCATTTCATAGTTCACAGCAGATCGCCGAAATGGCGGTTGAAGCTGGGGTGAAGAAGGCTACCATGCGGCCGGCGCACACACTCATTTTAGGATTTTTAGGTGGAGCTTTTATTTCTTTAGGTTTCTTATTATATATCCGGGTTGTTGCTGACCTGCCGCATGAATGGGGCACTTTCAGCTCGCTTATTGGCGGAGCCGTGTTCCCGGTAGGGTTGATGCTGATCATTATTGCCGGCGGAGAATTGCTGACAGGCAATATGATGGCACTGCCGCTGGCTGTGATGGCGAAGCGCGCGACGTTTAAGCAGCTGGGCAGGAATTGGCTGCTGGTTTTGGTTAGTAATTTTATTGGTTCAATCTTTGTAGCTTATTTCTTTGGACATGTTGTTGGAATGACGGAAACAGGTGCATTCCTGACTAAAACTATAGCAGTTGCGGGAGCAAAAATAGATCAGGCATTCTGGCCGACTCTAATATCCGCTGTTGGCTGTAACTGGCTCGTTTGTTTAGGCATCTGGCTTGCTTTCGGAGCTGATGATATCGGCGGTAAGATTCTTGCGATCTGGTTCCCGATCATGGCATTTGTTGCCATCGGCTTCCAGCACGTTGTAGCCAATATGTTTATCATTCCTGCAGCCATCTTTGCAGGGAGCTTCACATGGGCTGATTATGCTGCAAACTTTGTACCGGTTGCCATTGGAAATGCCATTGGCGGAGGAGTCTTCGTAGCATTGGCTTACTGGATGGTTCATAAAGATTCTCTTCAATCATCTATGAGAGCAAAATCAAGTATTAAGAAAGCCAGCTGATAATTACTCTTGTTTTTTGGATAGATTTGTTTTTTTACTAAGGAGGCTTTACCGTGGGGGAAAAAGTGAATGTTCTGATCAACGGAACAGCACACCAGGTTGAAGAAGGAACTCGTATTTTAGATTATCTCATGCAGCAGGAAATCGAACATCCGCATATATGCTATTCCGAGGTTCTTGGACCGGTACAGAGCTGTGATACTTGTATGTGTGAAGTGAATGGCAATCTGATGCGTGCATGCTCTACAGTTGTGGAAGACGGCATGGACATTGCCACCTCGTCTGAAATCGCCAAAGGCGCCCAAGAGGAAGCAATGGACCGTATTTTAGAAAACCATCTGCTGTACTGCACTGTATGTGACAATAACAATGGCAACTGCCGTGTACATAACACAGCAGAAATGATGGGGATTGAGCACCAGACGCGTCCGCATCGTTCTAAGGGCTATGAAGTCGATATGTCTCATCCGTTTTACCGCTATGACCCTGACCAATGTATTCTGTGCGGCCGCTGTGTGGAAACATGCCAGGATCTTCAGGTAAATGAAACGCTGACCATTGATTGGGAAACAGGGCAGCCGCGCGTATTATGGGACGGAGGAAAAAGCATCAATGAATCCTCTTGTGTTTCCTGCGGACAATGTGTATCTGTTTGTCCTTGTAACGCATTGATGGAAAAATCAATGCTTGGAAACGCTGGCTTCATGACAAGCATGTCTGATGACCTGCTTACTCCTATGATCGACCTTGTAAAAGCAGTTGAGCCGGATTATCAAACAATCATGGCCGTTTCAGAAGTAGAAGCAGCCATGCGTGAAACAAAGATCGAGAAAACAAAAACGGTTTGTACTTTCTGCGGTGTCGGCTGTTCATTTGAAGTTTGGACAAAAGACCGTGAAATCCTTAAAATTGAACCATCAGAGAATGCGCCGGTCAACAGCGTTTCTACTTGTGTAAAAGGCAAGTTTGGCTGGGACTTTGTCAATTCCCAGGAACGTATCACTTCACCATTGATCCGTAAAGGCGATGTGTTTGTGGAAGCGAGCTGGGATGAAGCTCTTTCTGTTGTGGCCAAAAACCTCGGAGAAATCAAAGATACTTACGGAAGCGATGCATTAGGTTTCATTTCTTCATCTAAGATCACAAATGAAGAAAACTACCTGATTCAGAAGATGGCCCGCCAGGTGTTCGGCACACATAATGTCGACAACTGTTCCCGCTACTGCCAGTCTCCTGCGTCATGGGGACTGCAGCAGACAGGAGGCATCGGCGGCGACTCTGGAACGATCCAGGATATTGCAGGTGCAGGGCTTGTCATCCTGGTAGGCTGTGCTCCGGCAGAAGGACATCCGGTCCTTGCGACACGCATCAAGCGTGCGCAGAAGCTACATGGCCAGAAACTGATCACAGTGGATGTGCGCAGGCATGAAATGGGTGACCGTGCCGACTTGTTTGTACGTCCAAAGCAGGGTACTGACTTTGTATGGCTTTCCGCTGTCACAAAGTATATGATTGACCAAGGCTGGCATGATGCGAAATTCATCACAGAACATGTGAATCAGTATGATGAGTTCTTGAGCATGATCGAGTCTTATACACTTGAAGAAGCTGAAAGCATTACAGGCATTTCTGTTGCAACATTAAAAGAAATGGCTGAAATGATCCGTGACGCAGATGGAACAGTCGTCTGCTGGGGAATGGGTGTAACACAGAATATCGCCGGCTCCCACACTTCTGTTGCCATTGCGAACCTTCTTCTGGCAACTGGAAACATGATGCGTCCGAATGCTGGTGCCTATCCATTGCGCGGACATAATAACGTACAGGGTGCTGCCGATATGGGAACGATGCCTAATATTTTCCCTGGCTATCAGTCTGTGACAAATAAAGAATTACGTGAGAAATTCGAGAAAGCCTGGGGCGTGGAACTGCCTGAAAATCCAGGGCTAGATAATATTGAAATGCTCGGTGAAGTGGATAAAGGCAATCTGAAGGCAATGTTTGTTGCCGGTGAGGATATGGCATGGGTTGATGCTGACTCTAACCATACACAGGCAATGCTTGCGAAGCTGGACTTCCTTGTGGTGCAGGAAATCTTCCTGACAACAACAGCCCAATTCGCTGATGTGATACTGCCGGGTGCTCCTTCTCTTGAAAAAGATGGGACATTTACAAATACTGAACGCCGCGTTCAGCGTCTATACAAAGCATTAGAGCCTATGGGCAACAGCAAACCGGACTGGTGGATCCTTACTCAGCTGGCTAAAAAGATGGGCTATGACTGGAACTACTCTCACCCAAGCGAGATTTTTGACGAAATGGCAAGCCTGACTCCATTCTTCAGCCAGTGCAGCTATGATGTTCTTGAAGGCTGGAACAGCTTCCACTGGGGATCTCAGGATGGATCGAACACACCGCTTCTTTTCCAGGACGGCTTTAACTTCCCTGATAAAAAAGCACGCTTCGGATTGTTTGACTATGTACCGCCTGCTGTATTCCCGGATGAGTTCGATCTATCACTGGATAATGGACGACTGCTCGAACATTTCCATGAAGGAAACATGACTCATAAATCAGAGGGACTGAACTACAAATTCCCTAAAGTGTTCGTTGAAGTATCGCCTGAACTTGCAAAAGAACGCGGCGTAGAAGAAGGCTCGATAGTACGCCTGATCTCGCCATATGGTGCGATCAAGCTGCCTGTCCTTGTAACCGATCGCGTTGTTGGAAAAACGGTCTATGTGCCAATGCACTCTTCAAGCCATGAAAGTGCGGTCAACCTCCTGACTGGCGGTGCGGTTGACGTTGTGACACATACACCTGCTTACAAGCAAGTGAAGGTGCGGATGGAGATCCTCCAGCTGAATGGAGAGAATCCTCTTCCGAAGTACAATCCCCGCTATGCGACACGCACACCGCAAATGGGTCTTGAAATCTACCGCAAGTGGGAACGCGGTGATTATGTACCGCTCAGCACTGTCAACGAACATGTCTTCCCTGGTACCTATGACAGGAGGAATGCCTGATGGCAAAACCGATTAGCATCATTCAAAAGACAGAACTGACAGAAGAACAATTGAAGCAGCAATCCCTGGAGAATCTTCTCTCCGGGATTGCGGAAAATAAAGATTCCCTGCTTGAGACATTGGCTCTCTTGCAGGAATTGCATGACAGCGGGATACTGGATGCTGCCGGAAGCCTTCTGAAAGCAAAAGAGCATGCTGCACATGCTGCAATCGGCCAGCTCACACGCGAGCCTGTCACAAACATGATCAATAACGCAATGGCAGCAGGAGGCATCCTCACCCAGCTTGATCCAGAGACAACAGCCAAGCTGTCAAAAAGCTTGATAGCAGGAATGAAAAAGGCTGAGCAGGGATTAAAAGAGGATAGCAAAATCGGGATTTTTGACTTAATGAAGGCCTTAAAAGATCCTGACATCAACCGTGTGCTCGGATTTGGATTCAATCTATTAAAAGGTATGGGGGAAGGCTTAAAAGAATAAGCCTGAATCCTGGCCCATTCATTTTATAATGAATGGGTTTCCTTTTTTATAACAAACTATGTGTATCAATAGGAGGGACAGATCATGGCAAAGAATCTGGAGCATCAATTCAGTATGCTTGTCCGTGAAATCCGAAAAGAATACGTTGGAAATGGGCCTAAAGAAATAACCACCAAGTTCATTGGCTCCTGGGCTGTCAGTGAAATGAGAGGGAATCTGACCAATGTGGAAAAGTTCATGATCACTTCGGCACAAGGGGAAGATATGGTCCATGAAACGAGAACAAGATTTGTAAAAGAAATCTACAAAAAGCCGGAAGTCCAATTAAAATTTGAAAACCTGATGGACGCCAGAGTGATCAGGCTGTTTTCCGATATTAATATTAAAGAAGATATCGCCATGACTGTATTTGTCTTTGACCGGCCGATTGAGGGGAAACAGGGGAAACAGCTTTGAATTCTGTTCATTTGCGGCGTCATACCAGCTTGTGAATTAGACGATTCATGAATGGCATCTCAGCGTTCTTACAATGAGAGAGATAATCGATTTTCTGCAGAGGTTTATGAATGACAATTAAAAGAAATTATAAAGCTTAGAGGCTTTCCAAATGTTGATTGGACAATCGGGAAGCCTCTTTTTATTGTGCTTTTTTTGGGATTGAAGAAGGTACGGCTTTAATTTTCTTTATTATAGGCAAATGCCCATTAAGCTAGTAGAATGGAATGGCTGGTTTTTAGTGCTAAGAAATCCTCACGAGGAATAGGCTGATTTATATAGCACAGATCATACTGCGGACATGCGCATAGCCGCTGCAAGGGGGAACATAATGAAGATATTTCTGATCATCAGCCAGCTCATTTATGTTATTTGCCTTATTCCCTGGTTTCCTATCTGGGGCTTGTCATTTATGAGTTTTGACAGTGGGATCGCCCTTGGAAACAGTGCGTTTGTCATAGGCATCGGGCTGTATCCTGTGGCTGTTATTGTGTGTTCCATTCTGGGCTGGGTGCTTCGCGGGCGCAATAAAAGGCTTGCCATCATCTTTAATTCTGTTCCGATGATCTGGATTATCGGTTTTGGACTGCTGATGATCATCATTTGAAGAGCAACTCCATTGAACCGGGATAAAGGCCGTTCATGCAGGCTGCTGCCCGATTAACAAGGTCAAAGGTTTAATAAATAGGAACGAGGTAAAGCCTGCCAGTAAGGGAGAGGTTTTGCCTCGTATTTTATTTTTACCCGGATTATAAGCTGTGCAGGAATGATAAAATAGAGCTATAAATAAATAGCTCATGGAAGGAAGTGCGGAAGATGGATTTCGAAACAGTCATGCAGGAGCTTGAAGCCCTAGGCAAGGAACGGACAAAGAAAATATACCTGTCCAATGGCGCCCATGAGCCTCTCTTTGGAGTCGCGACTGGGGCTATGAAGCCGATGGCGAAGAAAATAAAGATCGATCAGAAATTAGCCGAAGAACTCTACTCGACAGGAAACTATGATGCCATGTATTTTGCCGGCATCATTGCAGATCCGAATGGTATGATGGAGGCTGATTATGACCGCTGGATCGATTCTGCGTATTTTTATATGATCTCAGACTATGTAGTGGCAGTCACTTTGTCAGAGTCAGAGATCGCTCAGGAGGTTGCAGACAAATGGATTGCCAGCGGTGACGAGCTGAAGATGTCTGCAGGCTGGAGCTGCTACTGCTGGCTGCTGGGGAACCGGAAGGACCATGAATTTGAGGAAGAGAAGATCTCCAGTATGCTTGATCTTGCGAAAAAGTCTATCCATGACGCGCCGGAAAGAACGAAATCTTCTATGAGCAACTTCATATACACTGTCGGGCTTTCCTATTTGCCGCAGCATGAAAAGGCGCTCGGGACCGCACAGGAAGTTGGTGTGGTAGAAATGAAGCGGGAAAATAAAAAGAACAGTCTGCTGAATCCATACGAAAATCTGCAGAAAGAAGTAGATAGAGGACGGCTTGGCTTTAAGAGGAGATATGTCAGGTGTTAGGCTATTGCTAAATCCTGCCCAAACCCGCAGAATGTACCTAACAGACTTCTACTAACATAAACTGGATGTGATCTATTGTTTACTGGCATAATCCCGGCTATTCGAAATATGAAAGATTTTGAGCATGTATTGAAGAGGGATCATGAGCATATCATTCTTCTGGAGACGCGCCTGTCGCAGATCGAAAGTGTGGTCAAGTATGCGAAGCAGAGCGGGAAGAAGGTGTTTGTGCATGCGGATCTCGTTCAAGGGCTGAAGGTGGACGAGTATGGGATTGAATATCTGATCAATAACGTGAAGGTGGACGGCATCGTCTCTACCAGGGTTAATGTCATTTCTTTGGCGAAAAAGCACAATGTCATTGCGATTCAAAGACTGTTTGCACTGGACAGCCATGTACTGGAGCATAATGTCAGGATCAGCCGCAAAGTCAAACCGGATTATATCGAGGTTCTGCCCGGCATCATCCCGGGCATCATGGAAGAAATTCATGAGAAAACAGATATTCCGCTGATTGCAGGGGGACTCATCCGTACCGAAGAGGATATACAAAGTGCTTTGAATAACGGAGCATCTGCCGTCACCACCTCCAATCGGGATTTATGGTGACAGGGCCTTTTTCCTTATTTTAAAATAGAACATTGTTCAGAAAATTGTCGAATTATGTTGACAACGTTTTCATTTGAATTTACACTAGGGATAAGTTAATAACCCGTGACGAGATGAGGAGACACATTAAATGCCTTGAATTCAGGATTCAGGGGTGTTTAATGTGTCTTTTTTGTCTTTCCGATCTGGTTATTTAGGCAATATATCTTGAATATCAATAGGTTAAAAGGGGGATATGAGATGAATAGAGTAAAGAAGCCGGTCGTCTTATTAGTGATTTCTTTGCTGTTAATTCTTGCTGGAAGCTTTGGTGCTTCCCAGTTTAATAGCTCGAGCGGGGATGTGGATGTCTCACGCATTTATTTTGATACACCAAGAGGGGAGCTTTCAGGTCTTCTGTATAAGCCGGATGGTGCAGATCAGGAAGCAAGGCCAGCCATCGTGGCTACGCACGGCTACCTGAACTCTGCAGAAATGCAGGATGCACAGGCTATCGAAATGTCAAAGAGAGGTTACGTAGTCCTCGCCTTGGATCAGTATGACCATGGCCATTCAACAGGCACAATGGAAAAGCCGGTTCCATTCTTCTCCTTCTGGCCGCATGCGATCTATGATGCTGTCCAGTATATGTATGATCAGGATTATGTCCTGAAAGATGAAAACGGCAATGGCATCATTGCAGTTTCCGGCCACAGTATGGGCGGTTTCTCTTCCACCCATGCCGTCATGCTGGATGAAGTGGATTTCCAGGAAAGCGGCATCAGGAAAATCTACAGCTCCCTTACAATGGGGTCTGACTATCAATGGCTGAAGTCTCTCGGCTATACTATAGAAGATATCAACAACTCTTATGGGCCCAGGCCTTCCGGAAAAATTGCCGGACAGTATGATGAATTCTTTTTTGATGCAGAAGCAGCAGCTGCCGGTACGCCTGTAGTGAAGAAAAACTATGCTGCAACAGAAGAAGGCATGAGCTTCCTGGGCAACCCGGAAAAGCCTGAGGCTGGGAAAGTGTATAAGGTGAACGGCGGAGAAAGAATCATTTATCAGCCAAATGAGACACATCCTTGGAATCATTTCTCCAAAACGTCTACAGGAGATGCCATCGATTTTTATGATAGGGCATTTGCCGGCTATAATGGTTCATTAACAGTGGATAGTGATGGGCAGACATGGATGTTTAAAGAGTGGTTCTCTTTTGTCGCCCTGATCGGATTCTTCCTGCTGTTTGTGCCAGTTGTGTCCTTATTATCAAGGCTGCCGTTCCTTAACAGCATCTATACCGGCAGGCCAGAGCCGCTTCCTGCTC
Organism: Bacillus infantis NRRL B-14911; assembly: GCF_000473245.1. NCBI lineage: Bacteria > Bacillati > Bacillota > Bacilli > Caryophanales > Bacillaceae > Bacillus > Bacillus infantis. Next base: position 4,825,327 of record NC_022524.1, on the reverse strand, counting down.
CAAAGACAAACGGCGCGAAGCTGGCAGGTTTGATCCTGATCGTAGTCGGGGGGCTTTTCCCTGCCTTATTCTTCTCCGCACTATATGGAGGAGATGTCTACGGAATGAGATTACTAAGACAGATCAGTATGATTTTCATTGCCCTGTCTGCCATTGTCCTGATTTCTTCTTTTGTGAAAAAATCAGAGCGCAGCATCAAGACAGTTTCTGCTATCATGCTCGTTCTAAGTGTGATTCAATATATCTATCTAAGGCTGCAGGATAAAATGCTTGCCACAACAGAGCTTTTTGGCGCCCCGACTGTGAATCCAGTTCTGTATTGGGCGATCAATGTGGCAATCATCACACTGATGATGATGGTCGGCTACCATTATGTTGCGAAAAAACCTGAAGGTGCTGCCATTAAGAATTATGGCGTGAAAGCAAGCGTCAAGTCAGTTATTGCTTCGCTTGTCACTGCCATTGGGGCTGTTGCGATCGGCTACGGGGTTCTTTATCTGATGGATGCCCTTTTCCAGGTAGACTTCCGCATTTGGACATTCGCTGTAAAAACATTCGAAGGCCAGCATCTGGCAGCACTGCTGAAATATGCACCATTATTCCTGATCTACTACTTTGTTGTCGGCCTGTCCGTCAACATGAATACAGCGACTGTGAAGTATAATGGATGGAAAGGCTATCTCATTTCTGTCTTCCATTTCATCGGCGGGCTTGTTCTTTACCTGGCCTACCATTACGGCCTGTTGTTTACGACTGGAACGGCCGGCTATCCGGGCGAATCGCTTTCTTCCATCATTGTAATTGGCCTGGTGCCAGCCCTTCTCGTAGCGGCGCTGTTTAACCGCTACTTCTATAGGAAAACAGGAAATGTCTATGTGGGCGCCTTCATCAATACTTTGCTGATGACACTGATCACACTGGCAAACACAGCGCTTTACACGATCTTTTAATAGTCTGCAAAATATATAGAGAGCAAGGGGCCTATCTGCCCCCCGCTCTTTTTTATCAAGCGGAGGGAGGAATATCTATGGGGAAATACATCTTGGCACTTGATCAGGGCACAACCAGTTCCCGTGCCATATTATTCGATAAAAACGGTGAGATTGTGGAAACGGCTCAGCAGGAATTTGAGCAATTTTTTCCAAAGCCAGGGTGGGTAGAGCATGATGCCAGCGAAATCTGGACCTCGATCCTTGCCTGTATGGCATCCGTCCTGCGGAAGGCTGATGTGGGACCGGAGGAAATAGCGGGCATCGGCATCACGAATCAGCGTGAAACCGCGGTTGTCTGGGATAAGCACACGGGGAAGCCCGTTTACCATGCCATCGTCTGGCAGTCCCGTCAGACAGAGCCTATTTGCCGCGACCTGCGGGAGCAGGGATATAATGATCTGTTCAATAGTAAAACCGGCCTTCTTCTGGACCCTTATTTTTCAGGTACAAAAGTAAAGTGGATTCTTGATCATGTGGAAGGTGCAAGAGAGAAGGCAGAAAACGGCGATCTGCTGTTTGGCACCATTGATACTTGGCTGGTATATAAGCTTTCCGGGGGGAAGGTTCATGTGACTGATTATTCCAATGCCTCCCGGACCTTGATGTACAATATTTATGATTTGAAGTGGGATGAAGAGCTTCTTGACATCCTGACTGTACCAAAAAGCATGCTTCCTGAAGTCCGCCCATCTTCTGAAGTGTATGCCCATACAGTGGACTATCACTTCTTCGGGCATAATGTCCCGATTGCGGGCATCGCCGGCGATCAGCAGGCCGCTCTGTTCGGCCAGGCCTGCTTTGAAAAAGGGATGGCGAAGAACACTTACGGAACCGGCTGCTTTATGCTGATGAATACCGGTGAAGAACCTGTTAAATCGAGCCATGGGCTGCTTACGACGCTTGCATGGGGCGTGGATGGGAAAGTTGAATATGCACTTGAAGGCAGCATCTTTGTAGCGGGGTCGGCCATCCAATGGCTGCGCGACGGCATGAGGATGATCGACAGTGCTTCAGCCAGCGAGCAGTATGCACTGAGGGTCGATTCTACAGAAGGCGTCTATGTGGTCCCTGCCTTTGTCGGACTGGGGACACCGTATTGGGACAGCGATGCCCGCGGTGCGGTTTTCGGCCTGACCAGGGGGACGACAAAAGAGCATTTTATCCGGGCGACCCTGGAATCGCTCGCCTATCAGACAAGAGATGTGCTGGACAGCATGGCTGCAGATTCCGGTACAGAGGTGAAATCCCTGCGGGTAGACGGCGGTGTGGTCAAAAATAACTTCCTGATGCAATTCCAGAGCGACATCCTCGGCGCCCCTGTAGACCGCCCGGTTGTCAATGAAACGACCGCACTGGGGGCTGCTTTCCTAGCCGGCCTGGCTGTAGGCTACTGGTCCAAAAAAGAGGAAATCACAGCACACTGGAAAAAGGACCGCACTTTCACGGCAGAAATGGCCGAAGAGACGCGCGAAGAACTCTATAAAGGCTGGAAAAAAGCTGTGGCGGCCACCCGTGAGTATAAATGAAGTCAATTTCCATAATGTTCCACAAAACGATTGGAATGCTTTAATTTTCAGCTTTATTATGGTATACTAAAAACAAGTTAATATATTTGGATGGAGAACTCGAGAGACCACATCGCTCTATTTTTCGGCAACGAAAAGCAGGGCTGATTTGTGGTCTCTTTTTTTGTTTTTCGGGTATGGGACTTATAGAGCTTAAAAAAACAAGACAGCTCCTCATAGGCTGGAGCCGGGCTGAAACATGAATATGATGATCCTGAAGGGACTGATTTGATGAAATTCACCAACTTACAAAGACATGATATAAAGGGAAAAATACAGAAGGGGCCATTGGACCTTCTTGTCATCGGCGGCGGGATTACAGGCGCTGGAATCGCGCTGGATGCCGCCCTGAGAGGGATGAAGGTGGCTGTCGTTGAAATGCAGGACTTTGCTGCCGGTACATCCAGCAGAAGCACAAAGCTTGTCCACGGCGGACTGCGCTACTTGAAGCAATTTGAAATTGGGGTTGTCGCAGAAGTCGGCAAAGAGCGGGCCATTGTGTATGAGAACGGGCCGCATGTCACCACACCGGAATGGATGCTGCTTCCGTTCTATAAGGGAGGCACTTTCGGACCATTCACAACGAATATCGGCCTGAGGGTATATGACTTCCTTGCCGGTGTCAAAAAGGACGAAAGAAGAAAAATGATGAAGCCGGAAGAAGCCCTGAAGCGGGAACCGCTGTTAAAGCGCGAGGGGATGAATGGCGCAGGCTATTATGTTGAATATAAAACAGATGATGCCCGCCTGACTCTTGAAGTCATGAAAAGAGCGGTTGAAAAAGGGGCGCTTGCACTCAATTATATGAAAGTCACTGATCTTGTCTATGAAAACAGTGCAGTGGCAGGTGTGAAAGCGGAAGATCTGACCGATGGAACGGTACAGGAAATCCGGGCAAAGAAAATCGTCAATGCAGCAGGCCCATGGGTAGACACACTGAGGGAAATTGACCATAGCAAAAAAGGCAAATCGCTGCAGCTGACGAAGGGGATCCATCTTGTATTCGACGGCAAAAGATTTCCGCTGAAACAGGCCGTGTACTTTGACACGCCTGACGGCCGCATGGTCTTTGCCATCCCGCGTGAAGGCAAGACTTATGTAGGCACCACAGATACGGTCTACAAAGGGAATATTGCCCATCCAAGAATGACGGTGGCAGACCGGGATTATGTCCTTGGTGCGATTGACTTCATGTTCCCTGATGTGAAGATCACGGCTGATGATGTGGAATCAAGCTGGTCGGGATTAAGGCCGCTGATTCATGAAGACGGGAAATCACCTTCTGAAATCTCGCGCAAGGACGAAATCTTTGTGTCGCATTCCGGATTCATTTCCATCGCCGGCGGCAAACTGACAGGCTACCGGAAAATGGCGGAAAGCATCGTCGATCTAGTGGCAAAGCAGCTGGGTGAAGAAGATGAAGCAGACTATCCTAAAACAGCCACGATGCACCTGCCAATATCCGGCGGCGATGTGGGCGGTTCTGAAGGATTTAAGTCATTTATGACAAACAAAGTGAGCGAAGGAAAAGAGCTGGGCTTGACCGAAGAAGCAGCAAGGAAGCTTGTTCAGCGCTATGGCTCCAACGTGGACATCGTCTTTGATATCTATAAAAACGGCAAAGAAAAGGCTTTGGCAGAAAATCTTGATCCAGTCGTCTACGCGGGCTTAAGATACAGCATTGACTACGAAATGGCCTACAAGCCTGTCGACTTCTTCATCAGAAGGACAGGGGCCCTCTTCTTTGACATCGGGTGGGTCCGGGAACATAAGGATGCTGTGATCATGTTCATGAAAAAAGAATTCAGCTGGTCAGAGGAACAGGCAGCAGCTTACACAGAAGAGCTGGATGTACTGATTTATGAGGCCTCACATCCAATTGAAAAGGAAGAATTTTAAATAGAGACCAAAAAGGGCCTGGTCCCAGCTTAGTAAAGCTGGGACCAGACCCTTTTGATTTTTCGGCAAATCAATTATAGGCAAATTCCCTTTTTACATGATGGCGCCCTATAGGCACTACAGATGGGCATCCTGCAACAGGGTCTTCTACAACCGTACAGTGAAGGCCGAAAATATCTTCGATCAATTTGCTTGTAATAACCTCTGATGGCGCTCCCTCTGCCACAAGCTTTCCTTTATCGAGAGCAAAAATATGGTCTGCATAACGGGCAGACAGGTTGATATCATGAAGGACCATGACGATTGTCGTTCCGTGCTTCCGGTTAAGGTCTGTCAGCAGGTCGAGGATCTCGACCTGGTAGGTGATATCCAAGTAGGTTGTCGGCTCATCCAGGAACAGGATGTCAGTCTGCTGTGCCAGCGCCATGGCAATCCAGACACGCTGTCTTTGGCCGCCTGAGAGTTCATCGATATGGCGGTCGGCAAATTCAGTGATCTTCATCAGCTCCATTGCTTCAGCAACAGCTTCATAATCCTTCTTAGTCCAGCCTTTCAGAAAAGACTGGTGCGGGAATCTTCCGCGTCCAACCAGGTCTGCAACCGTTATTCCCTCAGGAACAATCGGTGTTTGAGGAAGAAGCCCGAGGACCCGGGCCAGCTGTTTTGGCGGAATTTTATGAATGGGCTTACCTCCCAGGGTAACCTGCCCGGAATCAGGTTTGATCAGCCTTGCCATTGTTTTGAGCAGGGTCGATTTACCGCAGCCGTTGGCACCGATGATGATGCTTATTTGGCTGCTGGGAATGCTGATGCTTATATCATGCAGGATGGTTTTCTGATCATATCCGGCAGTGACTCCTTCAGCCCGGAAATCATGTGTCGGTTTCATTATAAATCACCCTTTCGATTCATTCGGATCAGCAGGTAGATCAAATATGGGGCACCGATAATGCCTGTGATCACACCTACAGGATATCTGGCATCGAATGCGAACTGTCCGATAAGGTCTCCTGCCAGTACTAAAATGATGCCGACAAGGCCTGCCGGGACGATGCTAGAGAATCCAACCCCCACCAGCCTCTTGGCAATGGGCCCGGAAAGGAACGCGATGAATGCGATCGGTCCTGTGGCCGCGGTAGCTAATGCAATGATCAGCACTGAACTGATGATGAGCATCAATCGCGTCTTATTGGTATCTACCCCGAGTGAGGTGGCTGCCTGTTCCCCAAGCTCCAGCATATCCAGCCTTTTCCCGAGCATCATGATGATGGGGGCAAAGATCAGGACTGTAATCATGAGCGGATAAAGATCTTCCATTTTCGCCCCGTTCAGGCTCCCTGTCAGCCATCTCATGGCAGCAGGGAGGTCATTCTGCTGGCCAATCAGCAATAAGTAGGATACGGCAGCATCAAGCATGGCCTGGATGCCGATCCCGATCAGGATTAATCTGCCTATTGAGAAAGAAGAACCTTTTGATAATAGAAAAATAACAGCCACTGCAGTAAGCCCGCCGATAATTGATGCGATGGAAACAAAGGTATCGCTCGCGTGGAGGACGGTGATGCAAAAAACCGCAGCGGCGCTGGATCCGGCTGTTATGCCGATCACATTCGGGTTTGCCAGGGGATTGCGGAGCATCGTTTGGAAGACATGTCCCGCAGCGCCAAAAGCAAACCCTGTAAAAACACCTGCAATCATTCTCGGGAAGCGTATGGTGCCCACTGCAAATGAAGCGCCTTTTACTTTTTCGCCCATCAGCACGCTGATGACATCTGAAACAGGATAAATCGTGTTTCCCAGCATAAGCATGGTCCCGCAGAGGGAGAAGGCGATCATGGCAAGAAGCGAAGTGACAAGGACAAACCGGCGTCGTCTCTTTAGTCTGCCCATCATAATAAGATTCATGGATTCATTCATCATAACGCACGCATTTTCGCTTTCATAGTAATTAAGATCAATATAGGAGCCCCGATAAAGGCTGTAACAACACCGACTTCAAGCTCTCCCGGACTTCCCAGTACCCGGCCGCACACATCTGCTATGGTTAAGATGGCTGCGCCTGAAAGAGCAGACATCGGGATGACAAACCGCAGATCCGGGCCGATGACGAGCCTGATCAGGTGTGTGGCCAACAGGCCGATAAAGCCGATGGGGCCTGCCAGCGCTGTCGCCGCACCGCATAAAAGGACGCCGCCAAAGGCAGCGGAAAGCCTGAGGGTTCCTGTCCGGACTCCCAGCCCCTTGGCGGCTTCATCACCTAGTGCCAGTGCATTCAGTCCTGGAGCTGTGAAGACGGCAATCAGCAGTCCAATAATAAGAAAGGGTATGAAAATGGAGACAGAGTTCCAATTTCCTGCCCCAACACTGCCCACCTGCCAGAATCTGAACTGATCCATCACGTTGGAGCGGGGAATCATAACCGCCATCACAAGGGATGATAACGCAGCACTTGTGGCAGCACCCGCTAAAACGAGCTTAAGGGGCGTGGCACCGCCACTCCCCATTGAACCAATTCCGAATACAAAAATGGCAGTTATGAATGCACCAGCCAATGCAAGCCAGATATACTGGCCAGCACTGCCTATATCCAAAAAGGAAATTCCGCAGACAACGAATAAGGCTGCCCCTGTGTTGACTCCCAATATGCTTGGGTCTGCAATTGGATTGCGGGTGACCGACTGCATGAGGGCACCGGAAACTCCTAATGCCGCTCCGCACATTAAGCTGAATACAGTCCTGGCAATTCTTTGGCGCACCACATTTGCTCCATGGCTCTCTGCTTCCGGATGGAATAAGCCGTCCATCAGATCATTCCATCCCACAATGCGGGATCCAAAAGCAAGTGAAGCCAATACGCATAAGCCGAGCAGGACCATAGAAAGGACCAGCACCATGATGAAATGCTTCGGCAGATGCAGCTGCTTATTTTCTGAAACGGAAGTATGATTCATTTTACTGAACTTTGCCTGCAGCTTCTGAAAGCAATGTCAGATACTCGTCAATGGAATATTCAATCGAGAGCGGGCTCGGTGTACCTGCTGCTGCAAGCGGAGTGTTATCTCCGATGATGACAACAGAGCCTCTTTCTACTGCAGGGATTTTTCCAAGGATAGGATCAGCCTGCAGGGCTGCAAGAGTTTCATCATTTCCATAAGATACGATAATTTCAGCATCGTTCAGCATATCTGCATTTTCGGCACTTACTTCGATATAGAAGCTGTTTGGATCAGTCATTTGGCTTGTGAGACTTTCAGGATATTCCATCTCCAGCTCAGAAAGGAATGCACCGCGCGGATCTGCTGGAGAGTAGATATAAAACTTGGACAAATCAGAAGCATCAAAGCTTACGAATGCAGCCTTCTTCCCTTTGACCTCCGGATGTTCGCTCACTTTATCTGCAATCAGTTTTTCTGTATCGGCAATCAGCTGCTTGCCTTCTTCTTCCATGCCCAAGCCCATTGAATTATAGGTTACTTGCTCGCGCCATGAGGCCACCCAAGGGCTTGTCTGATAGGCAACAACTGGGGCAATTTCGCTTAGTGTATCATATTCTTCCTGAGTGATGCCTGAGTATGCCGCAAGGATCACATCAGGGCTTACATCAGCAATGGCTTCGAAATCAAGGCCGTCAGTATCCTGGAAAATAACAGGGGTATCGGCATCAAGTTCTTTCAGTGCATCCGCTGTCCAAGGCAGCATCCCGCTGTCATCCTGAACACCATAGTTTGCAGCAGAGAAGCCTACAGGCACAACGCCTAGAGCAAGAGCGACGTCATGGTTCGACCATGCAATCGTAGCAACGCGCTCAGGTTTTTCTTCTATAGTAGTTTCGCCAAAAGCATGTTTGATTACGATTGGATACTCAGCAGAAGCTTCTTCGGATTCAGCCTTATCTGTGTTGGAATTCCCGGCAGATTCTGAGTTTCCATTTGATTGATCATCTGAACAGCCAGCTAATGCAAAAGTCAGCAAGGCGATCAGGAATGTTGTAAAAATAGAAAATCTTCGTTTGGCATTCATCTTGTTTTTCCTTCCTTCTCTGAACGTAATTGATAATAATTATCACTATCATTAATTTATATGGTATGGATGATGATGTCAATAGAATATTTAGAATTCAGAAAACTGGGAGGAACATTGTATAGCAGGCACAGTTGATTCAGGATTCCTGTGACTTTGCTGTGCTTTTAGGATTTTTCAAAAGGCAGCTTGCACCCATAGCATGCGCTGTTGGGCTTCTAGTTATGATGAAGGGATGCATAAAGCGGCAGCCGGCGGTTTATGCTTAATTTTTTTCTATTGAAATGGATGAGGTTTTTGCCGATATTATGAAGCAGGATGAAAATAGCAATAGGCTGATTTTCTAGGCTGCCATGCCTCTTCTTAAAAAGGGACTGGCTGGAGTGAAGCTGACGGGAGTGAAATAGTATTGAATAAGTGGGTTGCAGGGCTGGTGCTGATCCTGGTTTTTTTGGCCATCGGAATGTTCATCAATGAAACGGAGACAGGGACTTCCCCGAAAAAAGTTCTATATGTGTCGCCGGACGGCAGCGACAAAAATTCGGGAAGCAAGCAAAAGCCTTTAAAAACCATACAAAAGGCAGTTGATTCAGCAGAGCCGGGAACTGTCGTTTATGTTAGAGAAGGTATTTATAAGGAGCAGGTTGTTATCAGGGAATCCGGATCCAAGAATGCGCCTATTATGATTAAGTCATATAAAAAAGAGAAAGCAGTATTGGACGGAACAAGCCTTAAGGCAAACGGGGACAACCAAGGTCTGATATCCATCCATAATAAAAGTTATATTACGATTGACGGGTTTGAAGTCAGAAACTATAAAACAGCGGAAGAAGATGTGGTGCCGATCGGCATCTCTGTCAGCGGCAGCGGAAAGGGTATCCGGATTTTGCGGAATCATGTTCACCATATTGAGACGCTACATGATAACGGCAATGCCCACGGGATTGCAGTCTATGGAACAAAGGCGCCGGAAGCAATTGAAGATATAGAGATTTCGGAGAACCTCGTAGAGGACTTAAAGCTTGGCTGGAGTGAAGCAATTGTATTAAACGGGAATGTGAGCCATTTTAAAGTGACCAAAAATATCGTCAGGCAGAGTAATAACATCGGAATTGATATGATCGGATTTGAAGGAACATCGCCCCGGGAGGCTTATGACCAGGCCAGGAATGGACTTGTCAGCCATAATACCGTCTGCGGGATATCGAGCTACGGCAACCCTGCATATGGCCCCCATTATACAGCCGGCGGCATTTATGTGGATGGAGGAAAGGATATAACAATTGAGGAGAACCGGGTCTATCAGAATGATATCGGCATCGAAGCAGCCAGTGAACATAAAGGGAAGTCGACAAGCGGGATAAGTATCCGCAAAAATATAATCTTTGAAAATAGAAGTGCCGGCATTGCCATAGGCGGGTATGACGAGGAAAGAGGCAATACGGTTAAATCCAGCATTACTGATAATGTACTGTATAAGAATGACAGGGAATATCAGGATGGCGGGCAAGTGCTCATTCAATACAATACAAAACATAATACAATCAAGAATAATATCATGGTTGCGGGTGAATCGGGACTTTTGATCAGCAGCCCTTTCAGGAAAAGTGAAGGCAACAGCATCAACCATAATATGTATTATGTTAGCGGCGGAGAAAAGAAAACACGTTGGATATGGGAAGAAAAAGAGATCTCCGGATTCAGTGAGTATCAAAAGAAAAGCCGGCAGGACGGCAATAGTGTGTTTCAAAAACCGAAATTTATAGATGAAGGAAAGAAAGACTTGCGTCTGGAAAAATAGGCCTGCACTGCAGGTTTTTTATTTTGCTTCCAAGCAGCACTTAGCATCTATGCAATGACCAATCATCAGATGAGGCCCGGAAAAATGGCAGCGGGCACCTGGCAATGGGGCTCCAGTCTTGGAAGAAGGAACTTGGATGCCAGGACCCGAAGTTAGGGTGTGGCGCATACGTATGCTAAAATACTGATAGAGGGTTATTTTATACAGATCAGTTATTGTTTACAGGAGAAATAAGGGGGGATTTGAAATGAGACAGGATCAATTCTTGCTTTATGATCATAAAAAACAGATCAGTCTAAAAGCGGAGCGGGCAGCATTCTATCTGCAAGGTCAGATAATTGAAGCGTTCAGTGAAAAGAATGAAGTTTATTATCTTATCTTTTATAAATATCATTTCCTCTCAGCGGTGAAAACCACGAAACTCCGCCGCCATTCTTACATTGAACACGCCTTTAAAAAAGGCATAGTCTTCGAAAGTCCCCACCCGCTTATCAAAATACTGCTTTCTTCTAATCACCCTTGCCAATGCATCAGCTTTAAGCAGCTGCTAAAAAAGCTGGAAAGGCAATACACCCCCCAGGAAAAGTCATTTATTCTTACCTTTTTCGAATCACTGATACCCAAAAGGGATCTGTTCAATGAAATTAAATCCGTCTATTATGAATACCGCCGCAATGGAGACTATTTTTCAGGCTATCAGATGATCCGCCTGATCATGGAGTTTGCCCCAAAAACGAGTCTGGCTGTTTCGCATAGCAATGATATGATCTTCAGTAAATATGCCTGGCAGTACAGTGAAAAGCCTGAGAAACTGTTTGCCAAAGATCCCATCTTTGCAGAAAAAACACTCTATTCCCAGAGGGAGGACGAAGTATGCTTCCAGCAGCTTATTGACCGGCTGGAAAAAGAGTCCCGCTGGATGGACCTCATCGCCTTATCCATACAAAAACTCATAGCGTCACCTTCACCTGACTGCTATGCCCATCTTTTAAGATTGCTAGCTCAGCATACAGAAATAGATTCCCTCCACATTCAAGAGTCCTTATCTTTTCAATTGCCTGCCTTCCTTCCATTGCAAAAGGATCTATTAGAAAAATATATACAAAACCATGCTGCTGATAAAGTTTTCAAACTGATGAAAACCAATGCTTTTCAGCTGGATGACTCTCAGATATATGCCGTTGGGGAAATGCTGGAAGAGTGGGAGCCGGACACTCAGCCTGTCCAGCCTGAACTGCTGTATCCCCTCATCAAGCGATATATCAGCAGATTCCCTGAAAAAGCTGACAAGCTCCTTAAAAAGTTTGTCATATCGCTGCTGAATACTCATGAGCTGCCATATATCCAAAATTGGCTGAAGCCATTAAAAGACAAGAATAAGAAGCTGGCGATAGTTGAAAAAATTGATATGATGCAAAAGCTTTATGAAGATCCCGATGATATGCAGCAGCTTGGGGAGCTGTATTTTGAACTGAGCCAGCTGGATAAAGCGATTGAATGCTTCAGCTGGGAAATGGAGCTGAAGCCCGCTGATCCGAGACCTCTGCAATGGCTGGCGAAAACCTACCATGAAAAAGGGATGGACTACGAATCAGATGCCTATCGCCAGCTGTGTATCCAGCTCCAGAAAAGGGCTTGAACCAGCCAGTGCCTGCCGCTGATCCCCTAATCCAAAAAGGTGCCTGCCCCATCAGGGGGCAGGCACCTTTTTGGAGAGCATCTACTCTTCCTTTTTTTCATCCTCAGACTTTGTCAGTTCAAAGATCTCCCTTGATTCAAAAAGATCGATGACTTTGTTGAGCCAGGTATAGTATTCAATGGCGTAAGTGATCTTTTGAAGATGGTTTTCGGCTTTCTTTACCGTTTCATCATCTTCTGTATGTGATAGGACTTCTTCGAGGTCCTTAAGTGATCTAAGCGAGGCATCCAGGTTCATCTGGGTTCCTTTTCTCCATTGCGTACAAAAGCGATCGATGAAATTCTGGTACCAATCCCCTTTGACCTGGTATAAATCTTTTCTTTCTCCTTTTCGCCAGACCTTTTCAACCATATTTAATTCCAGCAGGGTCCTGACACCAGTGGACATACTGGTTTTGCTCATTTCGAGCTCTTCCTTCAATTCATCCAATGTCATGGGTTTATTTTCAAAATAGAGGGTTCCATAGATACGCCCGATAGAGGCGGGAACTCCGTATAAATGCATGTTTCTCGCGACAGATTCAATGACTCTCTCCCGTGCCTGTGCGACCAATTCTTCGTTATGCATGATACACCACCATTCTAGTCACAAATGAGAGGATAATTATGCTAATCCATTCATCTTGATTCATTTTAAAGTTTGAACCCACTAAAGTAAAGTAAATGCAAGTTGAGGAAAAGGGAGCATATCAGAAGAAATCTAAGAATAAGATAATTTAGTACGTACAGTTCAAACTGTACGTACTTTATTGATGGAATTTGATGGATTTATAGGTTTGTTGTATGCAACTAAAGTCCCTTATACTTTTTAAGTACGCTGGAAAAACAGTTCGATTCGACAGAAATCGTCATGTATAAACAAAGTTTAGAGGTGGATTTATGGCTGAAAAGAAAATAAGCGTCCAAAACGTTACGAAAGTCTTTGGTAAATCGCCCCATCAGGGAGTCAGACTCCTGAATGAGGGGAAATCAAAGCGGGAGATACTTGAAAAGACTGGAATGACTGTCGGTGTCAATAAAGCGAGCTTCGATGTGTATGCCGGGGAGATATTCGTCATTATGGGATTATCCGGGAGCGGAAAATCCACATTGGTCCGGATGCTGAATCGGCTGATCGACCCAACCGATGGAGAAGTACATATTGATGGAAAGAACATCGTTAAGCTCAACCCCCAAGAGCTGCGGGAAGTAAGACGGAAGAAACTGAGCATGGTATTCCAGCGCTTCGCATTATTCCCTCACCGAACTGTTCTCGAAAATACTGAATACGGCCTTGAAATCCAAGGAGCAGAAAAGTCCGCATGCAGACAGAAGGCAATGGAGTCATTAGAGCTTGTCGGCCTTAAAGGATATGAAAACAGCTATCCGAGCGAACTGAGCGGCGGTATGCAGCAGCGTGTAGGCCTGGCCCGTGCCCTTGCGAATGACCCTGACATCCTGCTGATGGATGAAGCGTTCAGTGCGCTCGATCCATTGATCCGCAAAGATATGCAGAACGAATTGCTTGAACTGCAGGAAAAGATGGAGAAAACGATCGTTTTCATCACCCATGATCTTGATGAAGCTCTCCGCATCGGCGACCGAATTGCTCTGATGAAGGATGGGAACATCGTCCAGATCGGTACGCCTGAAGAAATCATGACAAACCCTGCCAATGAATATGTGGAGCGGTTTGTTGAAGACGTTGACCTCTCGAAGGTCCTAACGGCAGAGCATGTCATGAAACGCCCTGAAATGGTGCGCATCGACCGCGGTCCGCGTGTGGCTGTGAAGGTCATGAAAAATGAAGGGATATCCCATCTGTTCGTTGTTGACAGCAAGCAGAAGCTCCTCGGCACCGTCACAATCGAAGCTGCTTCAGCTGCCGTCAAGAACCAGCAGACCCTAGAAGAGATCCTCATTACTGATCTCGATTCCATTAAACCGGAGACCCTTCTCGTAGACTTGTTCGAGCAGGTGGCTACGGCTGTACTGCCGCTGCCTGTCATCAATGAGGAAGGACGGCTCAAGGGAGTCATTGTAAGGGGCGCTGTACTTGGTGCACTTGCAGGGCTGGAGTCTGATCTGAATGCAGATGTTCAGGGAAATGAGGTGGAAAGCATATGACATTTTTGCCGAAGCTTCCGTTAGCCAGCTGGGTAGATAGTGCGGTCAGCTGGATCAAAGACATTCTGGGCCCGTTCTTTGACATCCTGACAGATGGAATCGGAGCAGTTGTTGAATTCTTTGTCATGGTATTGGAATCGATACCGGCACTGCTGCTGATTTTGATTTTTGCAGGCTTGGCCTGGTGGGTAAGCCGCTGGACGATAGCATTATTTACCGCTATAGGTTTATTGCTGATTGATAATCTCGGCTATTGGGATGGAACGATCGATACGCTTGCCCTTGTCCTGGCATCGGTCATTATATCGATCATCATAGGAATTCCTATTGGAATCTGGATTTCACAAAGCGACCGTGCGCAAAGCATCCTTACGCCGATCCTTGACTTTATGCAGACGATGCCGGCCTTTGTATATTTGATCCCGGCCATCATTTTCTTTGGGATCGGGGTCGTACCAGGTATCATTGCTTCCGTCATCTTCTCGATGCCGCCAACGATCCGATTGACCAATCTCGGAATTCGCCAGGTGCCGGAGGATCTTGTAGAAGCATCTGACGCATTTGGCTCAACGCCAAGCCAGAAGTTATTCAAGGTTCAGCTGCCATTGGCAATGAACACCATCATGGCCGGAATCAACCAAAGCATCATGCTTGCTCTATCCATGGTTGTTATCGCATCCCTTGTAGGTGCGCCGGGACTGGGTGCAGATGTGTACCGTGCCGTGACCCAGCTGAAAGTCGGTACAGGTTTTGAAGCTGGTCTCGCCATCGTCATCCTGGCGATCGTGCTTGACCGGATTTCTCAAAATATAAGAATCACTAAAAACTAAGGGGGAAGTATCACAATGAAAAAATTGCGTATGGCCGGGTTGGCTTCAATCCTTGCATTGTCTGTCGGATTGGCTGCCTGCGGAAATGATTCTCAAGATTCAGAGGAAGGCAGCACGATCGGTGATGGAGTGGATTACAAAATCACTGGCATCGAGCCTGGTGCCGGAATCATGTCGGCAACCAATAAAGCATTGGAAGAGTATGATAATCTGGAAGACTATACACTGGTTGAATCTTCTTCGGCTGCTATGGCTGCTGAGCTGGACAACGCCATCAAAGATGAAGAGCCTATCATCGTAACTGGCTGGACGCCGCACTGGATGTTCGCTAAGTATGATCTGAAATATCTGGAAGACCCTAAAGGGATCTACGGTGAAGCAGAGAAAATCGAAACCTTCACACGCAAAGGCCTGGAAGAAGACCAGCCAAGTGCTTACAAAGTGCTTGACCAATTTTTCTGGACAAATGATGATATCGGTGAAGTCATGGTTGCAATCCAGGAAGGGACAGATCCTGCCGAAGCTGCTGACACATGGGTGAAAGACAATAGCGATAAAGTAGCCGAGTGGACAAACGGCGCAGAGGAAGTAAGCGGGGAAGATATCTCACTTTCTTATGTGGCGTGGGATTCTGAGATTGCAAGCACCAATGTAGTAGCGAAAGTGCTCGAAAGCATCGGCTATAATGTGGAAATGGTTCAATTGGATGCAGGCCCAATGTTTACAGCTGTGGCCAATGGCGACGCAGATGCGACCGTTTCCGGCTGGCTGCCGCTGACACATAAAGACTATCTTGATCAGTATGGCGACGATATGGAACGCCTTGGTGAAAACCTTGAAGGCGCGAAAACAGGACTTGTCGTTCCTTCTTACGTGGAAGCTGATTCAATCGAAGACTTAGATTAATGAGGCGAGAGCCGGGGATGATCCCGGCTCTTTTTCTGTCTGCGCCACTTTAGAAGTTTGAGGGGTTCAGCTGCTTTACGTGCAAAATGCAATGGAAATTTAACGGATTGAAAGTGGATGTACATAATAGAGGCATATCCCTGGATATGTCTCTTTTTCTAGCAATAGCAGTCGGACCAGAACCCGTTTTTACAGTCGCACTCTTTAACAGACAAGCAATTAATAGTGCCTTGTCCAAGCACTCCCCCTCTCCTTGCATATTTTATAAGGAAGGAGGATGAAATATTATGACTGAATTCATCGTAAATCCGGGCCAGCGCATTCAGGATTTTATTGATGGAGCTGAGCCTGGAGATATTATTACTGTGAACCCTGGTACCTATGAGGAACCAGATATTACAGGTCCGACACTGATCAGGATTGATAAACCGCTGACAGTAAGATCCAGTGGAGGGCCTGAAGTGACGTTTTTGAATGGAAACAGTGAAGAAGAGCGTAATATTGTGGTGGAGATTTCTGCAGCCAATGTGGTTCTTGAGGGCTTTACGATCACAAATCCGCTTTACAGCGGTTCCGCGGAAGCTGTTGGAGTCAGGACCCGATTAATAGACCAGGCTGTTGCGCCGAGTGATGTGGAGATTCTCGGAAACATCATCAGGGAAATTGGAACACCGGCCCGGCAGGCAATTGAAGGGACATATGGAATCAGGACGAGTGCGATAGAAAGGCTTCGGGCAGCTGATAATGAAATCTCTGAGATCAGGCATGCGAGTGCCTCTGCACCGGCCATTGGCATTTCTATTGAGGGCACCTCTCAGCAGCAGCTTGCCAATGACGTAACCCTTGAGGGTAACCGGGTTTACAATATTCAAGCCCTGAGTGAAGAAAGTACTGCGGTCGCTGTGAAAAGAGAAACGGCAAATGTCCTTGTACGGGGGAATAGAATTGAGGCACCTGAGGGAGGTGCTGCCAATGTGAAGAGAGGCATCGCGACAAGCCCGGAAGTAAGAGGCCGGGTAGAAATCGCGGAAAATGCCGTTAAAGGGGCCACTGATGCCGGAATGAGGCTCGGAAGCCCGGCAGAACAAGTGGTGACAAGGAACGAGATTCTAGAAAACAGAATTGGCATCTTCGTCGAGGCTACTGCAGTGACACCGCCAGTGATTCAGCTTAATACATTCAGCGGCAATGAAGAGTGGGGGTTATTCAACGCCTCTGCTGTAACTGTCAATGCGGAAAACAATTACTGGGGACCTGCCGGGCCGAACACACCTGGCGGGGATGACATCGGAGGGCCGGGCCCGGTTGAGTTCATTCCTTTCCTGCGGGTGCCGCCTGGAGTGCCGTTCGTTACTACCGGGCCGATTGCCAACCTGCCCTCAGCAGACCGGCCGATTAGCCAGCTGTATGTTGTAATTGAGAACGTCAGTGACACGGAAGAAACGGTCAGGATCGAGGGCTATTATCTGACTGACACCCAGAATCTCTATGTGCTGGAGCTGAACCCGCTTGCGCCGGAAAGCTCACCGGGCTCCACCATCACAAGAACCTATTATGCCAACTTTGATTTATTTGAACTCAGGTTCTTCCCTTCCAGTGACAGAGTCCTGATTTCTGTCTGGGGACTGGACCCCGATGGCCAGCTGGCCGGAAAGCGGAACCTGGTAAATAATGAATTGACCAGGTTCAGCTAAGGAAAAATTGAGCCGGGGGGACAGGTCCTCTGGCCCGTTTGGGCCAAGGGACCTGTCCCCCTGGCCTGTCACCATTTTGTGTTACCTTTTCCTCGCTCCTTCGTTTAATAAGTGAACGAATAAAAGCGAGGTGGCAGTCTATGTTAAATTACTTATGGCTGGATCACTGTTCCCCAATTCTCGGACAGCTCCCGGCACCGTTCAGGTCCTGTGCGATCCTGCTTCATCCCTTTGTCAGGATGCCTGCCGGCTGGACAGCGGCACAGCCTGATTCAGAGGACGTTTTTTTAAGTGGAGAAGAGGCCCTGGAAAAAGGCCAGCCTGTACCATGGCAAAAGGTGATGAAGGACAGCGGGCTGAATTCACTTGATGAACTGGCACTCGCCCTGCAGACGGCGATTGTGGGATTGAGGAAAGAGTATGCACGGAAGGATTTAGCCGAAGCTCTGGATAATTATATGGATCCGGACCTTTATTTGCCGCCAGAGGACCAGACATCTGTATTTCTGTTGGGGAGTCTGTTGAATGTTCTTGGGTCAAAGCAGGCGGAAAGCATTTATTATTCCAGCCCCATCCCGTTGACAGAAGGTTCCATGCCGTTAAAGGAAGCTGCTCCTTTAGGGATTCTCGGGCTTTCAAATGCGGAGCTGATCATCACCGATCAGCAGATGGATTACGCTTTTATGAGTGTAATAGATTCTTTCATCACACTGTTTCTGGCCAAAGAGACTGATATAGAGCACATCATCCGGTCCAGCAAATGGGAAGCTATCATCTGCGGCAATAATACCTGCTTGAATTGGTACCTCCAGGAAAATCATACCTGACATAGTGCCCAGGACGAAGGATTGACAGATTATTTATATAGTTGTAGACTATTAGAGAAAATTAAATAAGACCTCACTTTACCAGTGAGGTAGAGGCGCGGTGTTTAACAGTCTTTAGCGGAGCTTGAGAAGCGATGATGCTAGGGAGAAGGAAATATCGCCGAAGCGGGCACATATATCTCAGTATTGCCTGCTGGGTCTGCAGTTAAGAGCTGCAGGACTGTCTCAATGGGCTTCCCGGCTTATTGAGTTGTGCTATCTCATTTAGGGAAAAAAAGAGGACTTATGGGCATATGTATATAACGACCTAAGTTAATCTTAGGTCGTTTTTATTTTGTTCTCATCATACAAATATAGGGGGAGAAAACATGAAAAAAGCTTCATTATTTTTAGCGGGTATGCTTTCGGCAGTCCTTTTGCTGGCCGGCTGCGGATCAAGCACAAGTTCAGGTTCAGATTCAGGGTCATCGGAAAGTGATACGTTCAAGGTTGGCCTGGAGGCAGGCTACGCTCCGTTCAACTGGACGCAGAAAGATGATTCCAATGGCGGTGTAAAAATCAAAGGCTCTGCTGAATATGCGGGCGGCTATGATGTTGAAATTGCAAAGAAGATCGCTGACGGGCTTGGCAAGGAATTAGAAATCGTTAAGACAGAATGGGATGGCCTTGTGCCGGCGCTGACGTCAGGCAAGATCGATGCCATCATTGCGGGGATGTCGCCAACGGCAGAGCGCAAAGAGACGATCGATTTCTCTGAGAACTACTATAACTCCCAGCTAGTTATGGTCGTGAAAAAAGGCGGAAAATACGAAAACGCGACTAGCCTCAATGACTTTAACGGAGCTAAAATCACAGCTCAATTGAATACATTCCACTATTCCGTGATTGACCAGATCGATGGTGTGTCCAAAGAAACAGCGATGGACAATTTCCCTGCGATGAGGGTTGCATTGGAATCCGGAATCATTGATGGATACGTGTCTGAGCGTCCTGAGGCAGTCAGTGCTTCTGCTGCCAATGACAATTTTGCGATGGTTGATTTTGAGGAAGGATTCGAAACTTCCGAAGATGATACAGCAATCGCTGTCGGGCTTGAAAAGGGCAGTGAACTCACAGAGAAAATCAACGAGATTTTAAAAGGCATTTCAGAAGAAGAGCGTACCACTATCATGGATGAAGCCATCCAGAACCAACCAGCAGCACAATAAGAAACGCATAGAGCCGGCTGTAAGCTTACAGTCGGTTTTATGATGAATATAGAGGGGGAGAAAGATGAGCTTCGATTGGATCGTTAGAATCATCTCTGAAAACTGGCCGATGTTCCTTCGGGGAGCTGGGATCACGCTTCTTATTTCCTTGATCGGAACTATCATCGGAGCCGGCATTGGCTTATTGGCGGGAGTGGTCCGGACCATCCCGGCACCAGAGCGCGGACCCAAAAAAATCTTGCTGAAGGTGATTAATTTCGTCCTTTCAGTATATATCGAATTTTTCCGCGGAACACCAATGATCGTCCAGGCGATGGTCATTTATTATGGATCTGCTTTGGCATTCGGCGTTGACATCAATGTCCTGGCAGCGGCCATCATTGTTGTATCCATCAATACAGGGGCCTATATGGCTGAAATCGTCCGAGGCGGAATTGTTTCCATTGATAAAGGGCAGTTTGAAGCAGCCCAGGCCATCGGGATGAATCATTATCAGACGATGTGGAATGTCGTGCTCCCGCAGGTCATCCGCAATATCTTGCCGGCAACAGGCAACCACTTTGTCATCAATATCAAAGACACATCTGTCCTTAATGTTATATCAGTATCGGAACTATACTTTATGACCAAATCAGTAGCAGGGAATAATTTTAGATACTTTGAGTCATTCTTTGTGGCATGCGTGATTTATTTTGTCATGACATTCATTGTTACAAGAATCCTGCGTTATTTTGAACGGAAATTAGACGGCCCTGACAATTTCGATTTGCTGGGCAAAGGTGAAAATAATCTGTAAGGGAAGGGGGAGCGGCTATGGAAAAAGTCATTGAAGTTCAGCACTTAAGCAAATCCTTCGGCACAAATCTGGTATTGAAGGACATTGATTTTTCAGTCAGAAAAGGAGAGGTGGTCACGATTATCGGCTCCTCGGGATCCGGGAAATCGACCCTCCTTCGCTGCATTAACCTGCTGGAGAAGCCAAGCGGCGGCCAGATTATCTATAATGGCGAGAACATCCTCGACGATAAGCATGATATTTTTGCTTACCGCCAGAACTTAGGGATGGTGTTCCAGCAATTCAACCTCTTCAATAATCATAATGTCCTGAATAATTGTGTGGTTGGCCAGGTCAAGGTGCTGAAACGCTCTAAGGAAGAAGCGGAAAAAGTCGCCATGAAATATTTGAAAGTGGTGGGCATGGATCAATATGTCAATGCCAAGCCAAGGCAGTTGTCAGGCGGGCAAAAGCAGCGTGTCGCCATTGCGCGGGCACTGTCCATGGAGCCTGATGTGATGCTGTTCGATGAGCCGACATCGGCCCTTGACCCGGAGATGGTGGGAGAAGTCCTGAAAGTCATGAAGGAACTGGCCGGTTCCGGTCAAACGATGCTGATCGTTACCCATGAAATGGAATTCGCTAAAGAAGTATCCGACCGCGTCGTCTTTATGGACAAAGGAGTCATTGCGGAAGAAGGAAGTCCTGAACAGATCTTCAATAACCCTGATCAGGAGCGGACCAGGGAATTTTTGAAGCGGACATTGAAAGTGTAAAAGAGCCGGGGGGACAGGTCCCGTGGCCCGTTTTGGGCCATGGGACCTGTCCCCCTGGCTTATCTTTTTTGTATAGCAGGATTTCGCTTATGGAGCGGTGAATATACAGAAGATGCCGGCCAGAGGAGTGCAAAGGGATGGAATACGAAATCATCAAAGCAGGAGCGGAGCATGAGGAAGCGCTCCAGAATTTATTGCAGTTTTATATTTATGACTTTTCCGAGTTTATCGATGCATATGTCGAAGAGAATGGAAGATTCAGCGAGTATCCGCTGAGCGGCTATTGGACGGAAGAGGGCCATTTCCCCTATATAATTAAGCTGGATGAGCGCTATGCCGGTTTTGTGCTGGTGACAGAAGACAGCCAGGCTCTTTCCATCAACGAGTTTTTTATTTTAAAAAAATACCGCCGGGAAGGCCTTGGGAAGCAGGTGGCGAAGGATATCTTTGGGCTGCATAAAGGCAGGTGGGAGATTTTCCAGATCGAGAAAAACAAGCCCGCCCAAGGGTTTTGGCGGTGTGTGATAGATGAATATACAAACGGGGATTTTACGGAGCGGGAGGATGAGCATAAGCGGGTCATACAAGAGTTTGTCAGCGGAACAAAGCAAAATACATAAATGCAGGGAGATATGATGATTTTTTTAAAAGAAGTAGACAGACATAATTTTTTTGATGTGATTGATTTAAAGGTAGCTGAAGAGCAAAAGTCATTTGTCGCAACGAATCTGTTCTCGCTGGCACAGGCGAAGGCATTTCCAGAGTGCAACTGCCTGGCAATCTACCATGAGGAAAAGCTGGTAGGATTTACGATGTACTGCATGGATTTTGACGATAAGGAATATTGGATCTACCGATTGATGATTGACGCCAAATATCAGTCCAAAGGCTATGGGAAAGCGGCGATGGAGAAGCTGATTGAGCTGATTAAGGAGGACAAGGACCACCAAGTGATCTATTTAAGCTTTGAGCCGGAGAACGACCGGGCGAAGGAAATGTATGAAAAGCTTGGATTTGAGGCTGACGGCCGGGTGATTGATGGGGAGATTGTTTATAGGCTGGGTTATTAAGACGGAGTTGGGCCGGGGGGACAGGTCCCTTGGCCCATTTTGGGCCAGAGGACCTGTCCCCATGGCCTTTGAAAGGTGGAGAATCAAGCATGGACAGGCGTAAGGGAATACTTCTTGTTATGACGGGCGCGATGTTTTGGGGAATTGGCGGTACAGCGGCCAAGAAGCTTTTTCAGGATTTTCAGATTGATGTGGATTGGCTGGTGACCGTCCGGCTGCTCATTGCAGGGGTTTTGCTTTTAGCCGTCCAATACTTTGCAAAAGATCGTGCCCAGATCCTTGGTGTGTGGAAAAAGAAGAGTTCGGCTCTTCGTTTGATTATTTTTGGTCTGCTCGGAATGCTTGCTGTCCAATACACCTATATGGCATCGATTGAGCATGGAAATGCTGCGGTGGCAACGCTTCTGCAGTATTTGGCCCCTGTGATGATCATCTTATACCTGGTCCTCCGCAAACAAACGGTGCTGACGCGGGGAGATTTGCTGACCATCGCTTTGGCTTTGTTCGGAAGCTTCTTCTTGCTGACGAACGGCTCCATCTCGCATTTATCTGTGCCGGTGCCAGCGGTCGTATGGGGAGTTTTGTCCGGGGCGGCTTTGGCCTTTTATACGCTGTATGCTGTGCCGCTGCTTAAGGAATACGATTCCCTTGTCATTGTCGGGTGGGCAATGGTGATTGGCGGGCTCGCGCTGAGCTTTGTCCATCCTCCCTGGCGAATGGACATTCTGAGCTTTACGGGAGAAGTTTATGTGTATTTAGCCTTTGTGGTCCTTTTTGGGACGATGATTGCCTTTTGGTTTTATATAGAAAGCCTGCAAAGCCTGCAGCCGAAGGAAACCAGCCTTTTGGGCAGCGTCGAGCCGCTTGCGGCTGTTCTGACAACCGTATTTTGGCTGAAGGAGCCTTTTGGTGTTTTTCAGTGGGTGGGTACGGCCTGTATTATTGGGATGATTTTATTTATTGCGCTGAAAAAAGAGCCTGCTGAGGAGAAGAGGCGGCCGGGTGGAAGAGAAGAGCCGCTGAGAGTAAGCTAGGGGTTCTATCTGACCCTCCAAAAGGGAAACTCGCAAAAATGCCTGGAAACTCGCAAAGATAGGCTGAGGGTAGGCCGGGGGAAAAGGTCCTCTGGCCATCCTGATGCAAGGGACCCGACCCTCCGCTTCAAAAAACCTATAAAAACTGGTTTAACTGTTATAATATCCGGGTATAAGTAAATGTTTTTTATTCATATAGCACATAGTAGGGGGATGTAGTAATGAGTATCAAACGAATCTTGAAGGATGAGTTAGTGCAATTTATTAACAACCACGGGGAAGAGTTTGAAAACAAATTGCTGTCTGAAGCAGTGAATGTTTCTGGGAAGATCAATGAGATTTTAAATAAGGGGAATATTGACCTTCTAAAAAATGCGAGGAAGTTAATTTACTTTATTGTTGACCACAATGAAAGCGACCTTATCGCATTTGCTCAGGAAGAAGGGGTTGCCTGGGCAGGGCATTCTTTAACTCTTTCTTTGAAACTGGAATGGGTCCAGGCCATAAGAAGAACAACTTGGCACATTATCGGCAGCCTTAATGAGGAAAGAGATGAGAAGATTCCAGCTTCTGATTTTTTTGAGCTGGAAAAAGCGGTGAATGACCAGATTGACCAGTTTCTTAACAATTTCTTCTTAAGCTACTCAAAATATAAAGATACAATGCTTCTTAAACAGAGGGAAACGGTTGAACATCTATCTGTACCTATCATACCGGTCAGTGAAACGGTTTCTGTCCTGCCTCTGATTGGCTCGATGGATACGTACAGAGTTGAAATAATAGAAGAGAAGGTTCTAAATGAAATTGCAGCTACAAGGATCCAGACACTTGTTATTGACCTGTCAGGCATCGCCATGATGGAAAAAGATGTGATGGATGATTTTGAAAAGGTCCTGGCAGGAGTGGGCATGATGGGTTCAAAGGCCATTCTTACCGGGCTGAGGCCGGATCTTGTCAAAAAGATGGTCCGTGCCGGTATCCGCTTTGAGAAGGATGCTGAAACAAAGGGGACGCTTCAAGAGACGTTGAAGGCATATTTGAAATAATCCGACCAGCAAGGCCGTTGAAACGGTCTTGCTTTTTTGCATTGTAAAAAATCACCCTTCATATATGATGACTTTCTAAAAAAAGGACATAATATTTGCGAGGTGATTGGATATGGATAAGGAAAATCTCAAACTGACATCTTCTGAAATCGGGTCCTTATGGGGAGAGTATATAAATGGAACTGCGGTTGATATTGTAAATAGATATATGTACTCGATTATTGAGGATGAAGAAATCAAAAGCATTTTTAATGAAGCGATCATGATATCTGCACGGCAAAAGGCACAAATTAAGGCGTTTATTGAGAATGAGGGGTTTCCTGTTCCTATTGGGTTTAGTGAGACCGACCTGTACCCAGGTAAGCAGAGGTTGTTTACAGACACATTCTGCCTGAATTATTTAAATATCATGACTACACATGGACTGCTGGGGCACATCACATCATTAGGCATTTCGGTAAGGAAAGACTTAAGGTTATTTTACGGCGAATGTGATGAACATGGGAAACAAATGTATCATCAAACTGTTGATTTATTGCTTGAGAAAGGACTTTTCCAAAGGGACCCGTTGTTTTATCCAGAAGGACAGCCTAAGTATGTCACAAACAAGGATTTTAAGGATGGTTTTTTCGGCAATGGCAGAACGCTTTCGGCACCGGAGGTCATCAGTATTTCTTTGAACATCAAAAAGAGCATTATGGCCAAAACTCTTTCGATTGCTTTCAGTCAAATTGCCCAGTCAGAAGAGGTAAGAAAGTTCTTAACCAGTTCTGAGAAGACTGCCGATGGCCAGATCAAATCTCTTTCTAAGATCATGCAGGCGGATAATCTGCCGGTGCCAAAGTCCTGGGAAACAGAAGTTACTGTATCATCGGAATCGCCTTTTTCCGATAAATTAATCATGTATCATATGGGATTCTTATTTCAAGCCGCCCAAAATTACCATGGTGCTGGCCTGGCTTCTGCAATGAGAACCGACCTGGTCACTACGTACGAAGCAACCATTCTGCAGAACCTGGTGGTCACAAAAAACTGGTTTGATATTATGGTGAAAAATAAGTGGCTCGAACAGCCTCCGCTGGCACCGAATAGAGCAGAAATGGCGAAGCGGAAATAGCTTAGAATGCCCTACGATCAGATAGGGCATTTTGCTGTTGAAGGCATCTTATGAAGCCTGAATGAGGGGAGGTAAGAAGCGAGCTGACGATAGCTGAGGTGAGATTCAGCGGTTTTGCCCTTTGCAATCTGCGGGGAGTATACACTGTACTTGGTGACTGGTCCCGATTTTTCCTAAAGCTTGAAGCCATTGGGGCCATGCATCATTTTACTTAAATTTTAGTGATATCTAATATGATTTTGCTGACATATCACATATGGAGACACCGAGCTGGCTGGCAGCTCAATCAGATGATTGCTGAACTTATCTGTAATCCACATTAAAACCTCCTCTTTCCGGATTTTACCCTTCTGCAATTAGAAGTAAAGGCCATCATGTTTTTCTATTTGAAAAGCGCCAAGGATCAATATCTGAAGCCAATCTATTTCTATACCGCCCAATAATTTGGTAAACTTTCCGGTATGTGATAAGTGAAAAATATGCCAATTGGAGAAGGTGATTGAGATTCAACCAGAATTTACTTTAATGAGCATAGTTATTGTGATTGTACTCGGTATGTTTTCGCAGTGGCTGGCGTGGCGGATTCAGTGGCCATCCATCGTAATCATGACGGTTGCCGGGCTTTTAATTGGTCCGATATTCGGCCTTGTCAATCCGCAGGAAGGGCTGGGGGAGCTGTACAGCCCGATTATCTCTCTTGCTGTTGCACTGATCTTATTTGAGGGCAGTACGAGCCTTGATATACGCGAGCTGAAAGGCATTTCCAAGTCTGTTTTTCGCATTGTAACACTTGGAGCACTCATTGCCTGGATCGGCGGTTCTTTAGCAGCCCACTATATTGCCGGGCTGGATCTTGAAATTTCCTTTATCATCGGCGGATTATTTGTAGTGACCGGGCCTACAGTCATCATCCCATTGCTCAGGCAGGCAAAATTGTCTGCCCGCGTCTCTTCGGTTCTGAAGTGGGAAGGAATCATTGTAGATCCAATTGGTCCTTTACTGGCCTTATTTGCTTATGAAATTATCAAAATTACCTTGGATGGACCTTTTCAGTTTAAAGATTTCATTCCGTTTTTTATCGAGGCCCTCCTGGCGACTTTAATCGGTCTTGTAATAGGGCTGCTTGTCAGCTTCCTGGTGAGCAGAGGATTGTTCCCTGAATACTTGAAATCACCGCTGATCTTTTGCTTTGTCCTGATTTGCTTCACGCTTGGCGAAGGGATCATGCATGAGACTGGGATGCTGGCTGTAACAGTCATGGGACTGACGCTTGCCCGGACGAAGAAGCATGTCCATTCAATCGGAAGCATCGGCCATTTTATGGAGAACATTTCGGTTATGCTGACTTCCACTGTCTTTATATTATTGACGGCCTCTTTGACAAGAGAGACCATTATGGACGTTTTCACGTGGCCGATCATTTTATTTGTCATCACTATGCTGTTTCTTATCAGGCCGGTGTCTATCTGGCTTTCCACAATCGGAACAGAGCTGACACTGCAGGAAAAAACACTCGTGAGCTGGATTGCGCCAAGGGGAATCGTTGCCTTGACGGTTTCAGGGTATTTTGCCGCTTTATTAATAGAAGATGGCTATTCAAATGCAACGATACTAACGCCGCTCACCTTGGCCCTTGTTTTTATTACGGTGTGCGCCCATGGCTTTTCCATCGGTCCGATTGCCCGGAAGCTGAAATTGGCAAATCCGGAGTCTTCAGGCGTCCTGATGGTGGGGGCGAGCAGTTTCGCGATTGCCTTCGCTAAGCATTTGAAGGAGATAAACGTTTCCGCCCTGATCACAGACACGTCCGCTGACCGCCTCTTCCTTGCAAAAAAGCTGGAGATTCCGACCTATCAGGGGGAGATTCTTTCCGAGCACAGCGATTTCGAAATCGACAAAAGCCCTTATAATTTCCTCCTGGCTATGAAAGGGAATGCAGCCTATAACGCGCTTGTTTGCCAAACCTATCTTCCTGAATTCGGATATAACCATACCTTCTCGCTGCCGACAGCAGAAAGGAAAACCGAGCATAAGGAAATCTCCACCGCGTTCAAAGCACATCTGCTGTTTGGAGAAGAAGCGACCTTTACTGAGCTGAACAGAATGGTCAATATCGGCTATAAACTGAAGACAATTGAAATTGACAGCAAGCAGACAGTGGAAAAAGAAGAAATGGAAACAGACAGAATTCCGCTATGCGTAAAAAGAAAGAACGGCAGCCTTGTTTTTTTCACCTTCAGCGAAAAGCCTGTACTAAATGAGGGAGACTTGCTAGTGGTGTTAGAGCAGGGGGAGAAAGAATAAATATAGGTGCCTGACCCATTCTGAGCTGTAAAGCAGCGTGGGCCAGGCACCTTTCCTATTTTTTCAGCAGCAATCAGACCAGGGTTTCAGCATATTCTCTTTTGTTCAAAGTAATCTTCCCCTTTGATAGCTTGATCGTAATGTCAGATTTCTCAGCAATATTCTGGTCATGGGTTACAACAATCACACATTTCCCTTCGTTATGAGCCAAGTCCTTCAGCAGGTTCACAATTTCGTTTGCTGTGTTTTCATCCAGATTTCCTGTCGGTTCATCGGCCACAATCAGATCAGCTTCGCAGCAGAGTGCCCGGGCAATCGAGACACGCTGCTGCTGGCCGCCGCTTAGTGTCAGCACTTTCTGGTGTGCCTGCCTGCTGGATATGCCGACACGCTCCAGCATATTCAATGCGAATTCTTTTTTATTCTTATGGCTTGCCCCTGTGATTTCCATTGCCGTCATCACGTTTTGAAGCCCTGTCATATAGGGAAGCAGATTGTAAGATTGAAAAACAATGGATACATACTTATTGCGGAATTTCGTTAGCCCGATTTTCTTTATATCCTTCCCCTCATATACTACCGCTCCCTCTTTGGGAACATCCAGGGCGCTGGCGAGCGCAAGGAACGTCGTTTTTCCTGAACCGGATGGGCCGATGATTGTGTAAAAAGCCCCCCTCTCAAAGCTGACATTGATATTGTTAAGGATCATATGCTTTTTATTCTCTTGTTTGTACCAATAACTAATATTTTCAAATTTGAGTAAAGTCATTTTGTCTCCTCCATCCTTTAATCCTGTCTGCTCAATATCGTTTTAGGCTGAAGACGCAAAACCGTTAAGGATGGCAGCAGGGCAGACAGGGCTGCAATCAGAATGCCAATCATTGCAAGCATGGCAAGATCTTCTGCTGTGACGCTTACGTCCAATTCCTGAATGGTTTCAGCCTGCTCTGATTGAGCTTCAGGCATACCCGGCATTCCGCCGCCAAAGCGCATCCCCCCGCCGCGGAAGGATTCAGGTTCTGAGGTTTCCGCAGCTGACTGCAATTCCTGATTCAATAGCTGGTCGCTCACTTCTTTGGCCACGATATTGCCGCTGAGAGTAGCAATTCCGAGGGAAAGCGCCGCAACGAGAAGAATCTCAGCGATGAACTGGCCGGCCATTTTCCAGCGCCGTTCACCAATTGCCAAAAGGACGCCCATCTCATATTTGCGTTCACGAATCGACATCATCACAATCAGCCCCAAAATGATGGCACCTGCAATAGAGACAAGATAAACAATATTATTTGAAAAGCTTGCTACGTTCTCGATTGGCCCCACCATCTGCTGGTACAGCTGATCATTTGCATCAAGTTTAAAGGTTTCAAAATCAATGCTGCTCTCCTTTATCGCCTGTGCGACAAAGCTTTCCATATCAGCAGGATCATCAATATAGTAAGTG
Organism: Bacillus infantis NRRL B-14911; assembly: GCF_000473245.1. NCBI lineage: Bacteria > Bacillati > Bacillota > Bacilli > Caryophanales > Bacillaceae > Bacillus > Bacillus infantis. The sequence goes on along the minus strand of NC_022524.1, from coordinate 4,796,218 downwards.
GCACTGTCAATGGTCCCCTCATAGCCGCTGCCTTTAAGTGCAGCAGCATTGGTATAAGGCACATAAAGCTTGTTATATGGAATCATGGCAGTAAAGTCCATGCCCTGGTCAGAGCCTGTGGAAGCTGTTTGATAGATACCTTTGATTTGGAGCTCGAGTGTGGCCGAATCATCTCTTGGATTGGCCACTGTAATGGAGTCGCCCACCTTCAGTCCGTTTTCCTCTGCAAGAGTCTGTTCAATGAGAACAACGTTTTTTCCCAGGTCGTCTTCCGTAATATGTTCACCCTCGATGATTGAAGCAGTGCCGTCCATGAATTCCGCAGTGGAATCAGTAAAGCCTACTCCCTGAAGGCTGACGTCTCCCTGGGCCATCCCGCCGCCCATCCTGCCGCCCGGAGCAGCTGATTCTGTGGTGCCTTCTTCTGTTGTTCCTGACTCATTATTTGTGATTGGTTCAAAGCTTGAAGCAAGGGCAGTAGTAGAAGAATAGAAATTATAGCCTTTGATTTGTTCATATGAGGTCAGTTCTTCTGCTGCTTCTGCAGGAATCGGGGCAGACTGGAATCGCATGCGTTCTCCGTTCGTCTGCTGGGACTGCATCTGCTCGCGCATCTTTTCCATATCGACCTGCAGGGTGACGTTGGCGCCAAGCTTCTGCCGGGCAAGATCGCCCGATTTTTTGGCGGCAGTCTGAATGGATAGGCCGGCCAGAACCAGGACGCAAATGACCGTGAAAACAAAAATTTGCAGCAGGCTTTTACCTTTCCTGGCTTTCACGCTTAAAAAAGACCTTTTTAAAAAGTTCATACATTTCTCTCCTTTAGCCAAATTGGGTACAAGGCTAATCTTAAGAGGAATTTATGGCAAAAATGTGAACGAATTATTGCCTAAAAAGGAATAAAAACAGGTGCCTGGCCCCGTATTGCATATCAGCGGGGAAGGCACCTGTTCTATTTCCGTTTCTTAAGGTAAAAAGCAATAGCGATGGCAGCTGCCAGCAATAGAAGGGTGAGGAGAACATAAGGAACCAGATCCATCCAATGAGAAGGAGCCTCATGGGCAAAGACTGCTTTTCGCCATTCATTGTCCGCAATTTCAACAGCTATGCCCTCGTCAGTTGGCAGATCCTTTATCTCAAAATAATTTGTACCAATCTGATATTCATTGGAAGCATTCCCGTAGTATTTTCCCGTCATGTCATCAGGGCGGGTTTCTACTTCGCCAATATTCTCTCCGATTAGGCTTTCCGGCACGTTTTCATCTGTCACTTCATAAACATTTCCATCCCAGACGACGAAAGGGTAGGCCCAGCTTAATGCCTGGGCGGAAGCTGCGAAAATTATCAAAACGAATGGGAAAAGCAGCAGAATTCTTTTCATCATCACATCTGCGGAGCTTCCATCCCCATCATGGCCCATTCCTCTTTGGCTGGGCCATAAACACCGGGAACCGTTAACCCGGCCTGGCGCATAAGGATGGTCATTTGTCCGCGATGGTGAATTTGGTGCTGGATGATGAAGAATAACAGCTGGCCGTTTGACATTCTTTGGCCGAAGAAGTCTTTTTCTTCGCTGAGAGTTTTATCTGTCCACTGCTCCTTGACTGCATGAGCGAGAGCGCTGCTCGCTTTTTGGTAGATATCAGAAATGAATTTGGCTGATTGGGGGACCGGATAGTCTTTGGCGGGTGCCTCAAAAGCCAGGCCGGTTTGAGAGGCCATTACACCGATTGCTGTTGCCGTATGCCAGGCAATCCTTCCCAGTGTCCAGTTCTGGGCTGTGACCTCCTGGGACAGGGATTCATCTGTCAGCTGGTCGAGGACCTTCTGTGTTGTATGTACTTCATAGTTCCATAGCTTTAAAAAACCATCCAATGTCTGAAACATCTTCATTCCTCCTTGCTTCAATTCTTCACCAATATATTCCCTGTCTGAAGAGAATTACCTGTTTTTTCAAGGAAATACTTTTGGTGTAATTGAAATGCTGCTGATGATGGACTTTTTTACAGAGTTGTAAAACGGTTTGCCTGCCCTGTAAAGATAATTAGGATGATAGGTGCGAAAAGCCTGGGGATGCAAAGATCCTCCCTTTAACCTTGCTAGTTTTCCAGCAGGTTCATGAGCGAGTGGATGATAGGTCAAATTCGGCCACTCGGCTTTCAGGTATTGGTCATATCGCGGTCCTGTGAAAAATAGAACCACGTCAGGCTTCAGGATCTCCAATTCTTCCCTGATCACAGGGAATGCTTCCTTTTGAATAGCTACCAGACTCTTCTTGGGAGCGCCTTTGCTGTTTTCCTTTCCTAGCTTGATAAGATTATTCCAGACTATCTCAACACGCTTGTCCGGGTAAGCTTCTTTTATATCCCCGGTATAATCTTTTACCGTGTTCCAAAAAGGCCCTCCATAGCGGAAGCACTTCCCCTCGCCAAAAAACCTGGAGTAGGTCCCCAGCAGCTCCTCTATGGATTTAGAGCCCAGGCTGCCTTCCCATGTATTCGTTTCCTGGCCCAAGAACATTACTTTTAAGTCGGCTTTTTGATATTGTTCCTCATCGTTTATTTTCAGAAGAAGAGGGTTGCTGAGATTGTTTCCTTCAAGAGAAGAGAGCATGCCTGGATAATGTTTTTCGTATAAGTTATAAAGCTGTTTGTTTATCATTATATTCCCTTTCTTTTTTATCATATATGGATGAATTTACCACAAATTAGGGGCAGATGAAGGGTTGGTTAATTATCCTGCTTGCAAGGAGCATATTCTAAAAGGAGTTATGAGGAAATCATTAGGCACTGCTCACTTCAGCTCGGAACTTGAGCAGAATATCCTAATAAAATCTTACTTTTAACAAAGGATAAAACATGCCATATGTCCTGTTTCCTGCAATTTACAATCACTTAACAGAATATCACAAGAAAATTAATACATCCTCATTATGCTGATAATTAGAAACTATCAATTAAAGGGGGATTTGAAATGAAGAATCATTTGAGGAATAAGGTTGCCGGGATTTCTGTGGCTGCGGCTGTTGCGTTTTCTTCTCTGGGATTTGCTGTAAACAATCACCTGGCTGAGGCAAAGGACAACAAGAAGAAAGAGCCTGCCAATGTCATTATGATGGTCATGGACGGGACAAGCGCAGGGGCCACTAACCTGGCGAGATGGTACAAAGGCGGGAATCTGGCGATGGATGAGATCCTCATCGGGGGGGTGCGCACCCATTCCGCAGAATCGGCAATCACGGATTCTGCACCTGCTGCAACGGCTTTAGCGACAGGCAATAAAAGCAATGACAAGGTAATCGGGCTTCTGCCTGCACTGGTGAATACACCGGGTGTCTCTCCAGTCAGCGAGAAGGATGCCCATAGACCGGTGGCCAATGTGCTCGAGGGGGCAAAGCTGGCTGGAAAGTCGACAGGAATCATTTCCACATCTGAAATTCAGCATGCAACGCCTGCAGGATTTTCATCACATGCGGCGCACCGCAGCAATTATCAGGACATTGCCGAGCAGCAGGTATACCAGGGCATTGATGTAGTCCTTGGCGGAGGCAAAGAATCTCTGGCACCAGGAACAACCAAGAATGCCCGCGTTGATGGCGAGAATCTATTGAATGTGATCAGCCAAAACGGCTACCAGTTTGTCGAGACAAAGGAAGCCCTCCTAAAATCGAAATCAAATAAAATCTGGGGCTCATTTGCGCCTTCCGCAATGGCCTATGACTTTGACCGAAAGGCTGCTAAGAGCAGCCAGCCTTCTCTGGCTGATATGACGAAAAAAGCGATCACAACGCTGGACAAGAACAAAGAAGGCTTCTTCCTGTTTGTTGAAGGAAGCAAGGTGGACTGGGCAGCGCATGCCAATGACACCGTCGGAATTCTTAGTGATGTACTGGCATTTGATGATGCAGTGAAAGAAGCCCTCGATTTTGCGAAAAAAGACGGCAACACAATGGTCATCGCAGTCAGTGACCACGGAAACAGCGGAATCACAATGGGGAACGTCAACACAAACAGCAATTACCCGGAAATTCCTGTATCAGCTTATATCGACCCGCTGAAAAAAGCGTCCATGACACTTGAAGGGGCTTTAAGCCAACTGAAAGCAGACCGCTCAAACATGGAAAAAGTGGCCGGCCTGTACGGATTGGATAATCTGACAAAAGAAGAACTCGATAAATTGAAGGCGTCCGCAAACCTGCAGTCTGATATGGCCAAAATGCTCGCAAACCGCGCGAATATCGGCTTCTCCACTGGCGGGCATACCGGCGAGGATGTATTCTTGTACGCATATGGACCATCAAGGCCTTTTGGATTGATCGATAACACTGATATTGCTAAAGCAATGGCAAAGCATATGGGCTTCAACCTGAAATCCGTTACAGACAAGCTGTTCGTCAATGCGAAAGAGTCGTTTGAGAAAAAAGGCTACAAGACCCGCATTGATGTAACAGATGCGAACAACCCGGTCTTTATCGCAGAAAAAAGCAAGACAAAGATCGAACTGCCTGTGAACAAAAATATCGCTCATATCGTACAGAACAACAGGATTGTCACGAAAAAACTCGATGGCGTCACGGTCTTTAACGGAAAAGATTTCTATGTTTCCGAAAAGGCTTTGAATCTGTCTAAATAATGGTACAAGAGGTGCTTCCCCGGGGAGGCGCCTTTTTCTTTTTGTTAGAGAAGGAAAACGGAACGGTTGACAAACGACCCGTTCGCTACTATTATATAAAAAATATTGCTGTATAATTTCATACCAAGCTATGAATGCCATGGGTCGTGCTGTGGCAGGAGCAGCTTCTGGAGAGACCGCGGGTTTCCGCGGCGCCGAAGGGTTCACCATCTCAGGCAAAAGGACAGAAGAGTATTGGATATACATTTGGCATGCTTTATGACTTGCCTTTATATTCGTTATTCTGATGATCAGGAGATTGGGGATTCCCCAGTCTCTTTTTTTATTGCAGTAAAACTTTGTGTTCAATAGTTCACATCTAAGGGGTCAGACCCCATTTTAAGAGGAGGAATCAGGAATGGCACAGCAGGAGTTAAAAAGAGATTTAGCCAATCGGCATGTACAGTTGATCGCGATTGGCGGCACGATTGGGACAGGGTTGTTCCTTGGGTCCGGAAAAGCAATCCAGCAGGCCGGCCCGTCCATCATCCTTGCATATCTGCTCGTCGGAACCGCCTTGTTTTTTGTCATGAGGGCACTTGGGGAGCTGCTCTTATCAAAAGCAGGCTATCAATCTTTCACAGATATCGCCGAAGATTATCTTGGACCGCGGGCAGCTTTTGTGACAGGCTGGACCTATTGGTTCTGCTGGATCATGACCGCGATGGCCGATGTAATCGCAGTCGGCGTCTATGTTCAATACTGGTTCGACATCCCGCAATGGGTGCCGGCCATCATCTCCCTGATTATCCTGCTCGGATTCAACCTGCTGACGGTCAAGCTGTTCGGGGAGCTGGAGTTCTGGTTTGCCCTAATAAAAGTAATTACGATCCTTGGGCTGATCGCAGTCGGCATCTTCCTGCTGATCACCGGATTTAAGACCGATGCGGGAACCGTTTCGCTGAGCAATCTCTGGGAACATGGCGGAGCATTCCCGAACGGGGCGGCAGGATTCTTATTTTCCTTCCAGATGGTAGTCTTTGCCTTCGTTGGCGTGGAACTCGTTGGCGTTTCGGCAGCGGAAACGAGCAGCCCGCAGAAAAATATCCCGGCTGCCATCAATAAGATCCCGCTCCGCATCCTGTTTTTCTATGTAGGCGCCTTGATCGTCCTTTTGTCGATCAATCCATGGACGGACCTGAATGCAGCAGAAAGTCCCTTTGTGAAAACCTTCAGCCTCATCGGGATCCCGGTTGCAGCTGGAATCATCAATTTCGTCGTCCTGACTTCAGCTGCATCTGCCTGCAACAGCGGGCTGTTCTCAACGAGCCGGATTCTGTTCAGCCTAAGCAAAAACAATCAGGCACCGGCACGTCTGAACAGGCTGAATAAGCAGCATGTACCGGCCAACGCTCTGTGGCTGTCTGCCCTGGTCGTATCAGTGGGGGCTCTTTTAAGCAAGCTCTTGCCAGGACAGGCGTTTGCCATTGTGACCACCATCAGCGCAATCTGCTTCATCTGGGTATGGGGCGTCATCCTGATCTGCCATCTGAAGTATAAAAGAACGCGCCCTGAGCTGCATGCGGAATCTGCTTTTAAGGCGCCGTTCACTCCATTAGTGAATTATCTCGTTCTCGCATTGTTTGCGATGATCCTCCTGATCATGCTGATTGCCGAAGAAACAAGGCCGGCGCTCCTGCTGACGCCTGTGTGGTTCCTTCTGCTGTATGTAGTCTATTTTTACAGAGGGAAGAAGGCAGAAGTGCCTGCGGTTAAAGAAGTACATTAAGATGGCCATGATTATCTCCCTGAATTATGCTATAAAGAAAGGGCATAGAAATCAGCCAAAGGAGATTGAATGATGGAGCAAGAATTGGTTCTCTGGTCAGACAGGATTTCATATTTAACGCCTGTCGGCCCGACAGACAGGCCGATCCTGATGGCTGTCTCGGGGGATAAGCATACCTTAATGATAGATGCCGGCAATTCTGCGGCACACGCAAAGCTATTTTTGGGAAAATTAAAAGAAGCGGGTAGGCCGGAGCCAACTGTGGCAGCCATTACCCATTGGCATTGGGACCATATCTTTGGGCTTGAATCCCTGGATATTCCGTCGATTGCCTCTGTTGATACAAGGGTGGAGATGGAAAAACTGGTCCCATTTAAGTGGGATGACCGATCACTGGACGAGCGGGTTGAGGAGGGAATTGAGATCCAGTTCTGTGCGGATGCGATCAAGGAAGAATTCCCGCAGCAGGAACGGCCTATCCGGATCAGCCTGCCGGACATAACATTCAAGGATGAAATGACGATCGACCTTGGCGGCATCACCTGCGTCCTGAAGCAGGTGGGCGGAGACCACGCCCCTGATTCGGTCATTATTTATATAAAAGAAGAGCGGATCGCCTTTCTGGCCGATGCGACTGCGCCGAAGATGTATGCGCCAACCTGGCGTTTTACGGCCAAGGCAACACTCGACATGCTTGATAAAATTGAGATGTTCAATGCGGATACGTATATCATCTCCCACTGGAAGCCTATTACAAAAGAAGAATACCAGGCGGAGGCGAGCCTGCTCCGGACTCTGTCCCACTTAGTGGCAGCGTACGAAGGCGATCAGGACAAGATGAAAAAAGGTCTTGAAGCGTTTTACGGCCGGCCGCTTACCAATGAAGAACAAGAAACGCTCATGTACTTTGTGAATGGTTTTATAGGATAGGGGGAGGAAGATGGCGAAAAAGAGATGGCTGGTGATCCTGCTGCTTCTATTAATTGCAGCAGGCGTATTGGATATCCTATTTGAGGGGCTGTTTTTTCAAATGCTGCCCGATTCAATCCAAACTAATTTAAGGGACATGCTTTAAGCCGAAAGGATGAGAAGATGCTGAAGGAAGTGTGTGTAGAAAATCTGACACTGATTCCCGAGAAGATCAGTAAAGGCGCCCAACGCGTGGAGCTGTGCGATAATCTTTCGGTCGGAGGGACAACCGTCAGCCATGGTGTTGCCGTGAAGGCAATCGACTATTGCCGCAGGCATAATGCGGGAGTCATGGCGATGGTGAGGCCGCGGGGCGGAGATTTTGTCTACAGAGTGGAAGAAATCGAGGTTATGAAGGAAGACATTATTCATCTTAAGCAGCTCGGCGCAGATGGCGTGGTGTTCGGCTGCCTGACGGAGGATGGCTGGATTGATGAAGGGGCTATGAAGGTTTTATTGGAGCTTGCAGAAGGGCTGGAGACTGTCTTTCATATGGCGTTTGACCATATCCGGCATGACAGGCAGCTGCAGGCCATAGACTGGCTGGCGGAGCATGGTGTGAACCGGGTTCTGACGCATGGCGGGCCATCTGAGTCTGGAATCCTTGAGAATCTGCCGCGTCTTCAGGAGTATATGGAACACGCTGCAGGCCGGATTACGATCATGCCGGGCGGCGGGATTACGGATGAAAATCTTCCTGAGATTGCGGCAGAGCTGGATATTCGAGAGATTCATGGGACTAGGATTGTTGGGTAAGTGCGAATTAGTGGGAGGGAGGCCGTGCGGAACGGTCTCTTTTTTTGTGCCCGCAAGATGGGCAGGTTGCAAATATATGGTGAAAGTCGCAAATAAAAAGGTAAAGTTTCAAATATATTCCAGGAGTCGCAAATATCTCCCGAGACTCGCAAATAAGCGTCTGGAAATTCCTTCTGCCAGTTAAAAAAATCCCCTCGCAAACAGATAATGCCCTAACCAAGCATTCCCTTCTGAGGAATGTTGACAAAACGTCAACACTCTCTGTAATATTGATAGAAGTGATATAGCTAGAAAGGAAAGAGAGCATGGCAGAGAATAGCAAGGAAATTGGCGGGCTTCTGAAGGGGCTGCTGAAAGAGCGCTCACTTTCGATGAGAAAGCTGGGCCAGCTGGCGGGGATCGATCCAGCAGTGATCTCGAAGATCGTCAACGGAAAGCGCAAGGCGACCCCTGAGCATCTGCAGCGGTTTGCCGAGCATTTGAACGTTCCGATCTCCAGATTATATGAGGCCGCTGGCTATCCGCTCGGCCCCGCGCCAGAGCGCAATGACTCGATTGGCCAGATTCAGGATATCCTCAAAACGGCCCACCTGATGGACGGGGAATTCCGTCTTGAAGATGTGAAAGAAGAGCTTGCAAAATATGAAGAGCTTTCACAGACAGGGGAAGGGACCGGGAGGATTCTCAGCCAGTTTGATGAGAAGGTCAAAAAAGTGGCAGGCATGGGACCCTTTATCCAGCAGCTGCAGGAAATGTACGAGAAATTCTCCTTGAAAAAAGGCACGAAGACGGAGCTTGCCCTGATGGGAGGCGCTCTCCTTTACTTCATTGCCGCTGTTGACTGCATCCCGGATTACCTCTTTCCGGTCGGATATTTAGACGATGCCGTGGTGATCCATTGGGCCATGAACGCCCTTCCGATGAAAAAAACAAAGACTATATAAAGGATTGGAGATAACATGAGCAGACTAGCACGCAATAAAAAGAAAAAACGCGGATGGAAAGTATTCACTGTTCTGCTGCTGCTGATTGTGGCAGCCGGCGGCTATTTCGCCTACCAATACCAGGCGGGTGTGGACATGGCTGACCCGGTGAAGGCGAAGCAAAAAGAAGAGGATATTGAGTTCAATGGGGTGAAAAGCCTTGATGATAAGATCAACGTCCTTTTGCTTGGAGTCGATGCACGTCCGGATGAAGAAAAGTCACGCACAGACTCTATCATGGTCGCACAATATGACCCGAAGGAAGGAACGGCCAAGGTTATTTCCGTCATGAGGGATATCTACACAGAAATCCCAGGCTATAAAAATTACAAACTCAACACTGCATTTTATCTGGGCGGACCGGACCTGCTCCGCGAAACGCTGAAAAATGATTTTGACCTGGATATTGAATATTATGCCCTGATCGACTTTAAAGGGTTTGAAAAAGTGGTTGATGCTCTTGCTCCGGAAGGGATTGAAATCGATGTAGAGAAGCAGATGTCCGCTAATATCGGTGTCTCCCTCGAGCCTGGGCTCCAAAGGCTGAATGGGCAGGAACTGCTTGGATATGCCCGCTTCCGCAAAGATGCCGAAGCTGATTTCGGACGGGTCCGCCGCCAGCAGCAGGTCATCAATGCCATGAAGGATCAGCTCCTGAGTGCTAATGGCGTCCTTAAACTGCCTAAGATGCTCGGCACCGTGCAGCCCTATATTCAGACAAACCTTAAGGGTGCAGACCTTCTCGGCTTAATGAAGAGCCTTGCCCTGAAGCAGCCGGAGACAGTGGAGACTCTGACCGTTCCTGTTGAAAACTCATATACCAATGAAAGATATGACGGAATCGGGCTGGCGCTCGATATCGACTTTGAACAAAATACAGAAGCCATCCAGGCGTTCCTGGATGGAGAACCAGCCAGTGTTGAAACCGGCACAACCGCTGAATAAAGAAAGAGCTGCAGCCTTCCAGGGGGGAGTGCTGCAGCTCTTTTGCTTTTACGGCTAATCGTTGCGATTTCCCTCATGGTATGCTATGTATGAAAGATATAAAAGAACGGGTGATGGAAATGAGTATGAGAATATTATTTATTGCCCCCTATCAGGCCATGTCGTATTTGATAGAGCAGTGCAGGGTGGAAGCAGGGGTGGATGTGGATGTAAAGGTGGCGAACCTTGAGGAGGCGGTCCCGATCGCTTCACAGGCAGAGCGGGATGGATATCATGTCATCATCAGCCGCGGAGGGACAGCCAAGAAGATTGAAAGATACACCAATCTCCCGGTCATCGATGTACATATTTCCGGCTACGATATGCTTAGGGTGCTGACGCTCGCCAATGATTTTCCAGGGAAAAAAGCGATCGTGGGCTTTTCGAATATCACTCTTGGGGCGAAGACGATCACGGATATTTTAGAGATTCCGACAGAGGTGTATACGGTTGATCAGGCGGAAGAAGTGGATATGCTCGTACCTCAATTAAAGGAACAGGGCTTCAGGGTCATCATGGGGGATGTGGTCACCGTCAATGTGGCCGATCATCATGGTCTGGAAGGTATCCTGATCCAGTCCGGGAAGGAAGCCATCTTTGATGCTTTCCAAAGGGCAAGCAGTGTTACGGCATTATTTCAAAAGAAGCAGGCAGAGATTGAAATGCTCAAAGCTGTACTCGGAAAAATGAGCAGCGATTTCCTTATATTGGATGATGATAAGAAGACTGTATTTGAACAATGGGAAACGATTGATTATTCATCGCTTCCGTTCAATCCCCAGTCCATCATATCCCAGCAGCAGGATGGAGAGATTAGCTCCTCAATCATTGAAGGCGAAGCAGGGGACAAAATAAAGGTGCAATCTTCGCCATTGATGGTTCAAGGGACGCGGTATGATCTCCTCACCTTCAGCAAGCTTCAAAAAGAACGGCCGGACAGTTCGGGGCGGCTTGAATCTGTTGCCCAGTCCCCTTTGATCATTCATGAAAGCAAGCTTATGCGGGATTGCCTGCAGAATGTCGCAAATCATATAAAGAAGAACAAATGGAATTTGATTGGCGAAAAAGGGACAGGCAAACGGGACATGGCCCGCTATATCCATCATCAGAAACAGCAGGGGCAAGGCCTGCTGCTGATGGTTGATGCTGCTGAAGCGGCCCTCGGCAATATCCAGCTCGATGGGGATATATCGACCGTCTATATTACAGACACCAAGAATCTCGAGCCTGCCCAGGTGAAGAACCTGATTGAACGGGCACAAGATTGGAGCGGGAGCGGGAAGACCATTATTATCTCCCATGAAGAGGAGGATTCTTCTTTTCATAGCTGGCTGTTTGACGAAAGTGGAACACGTATCTATCTGCCTGCTCTCCGGAACCGCAAGGAAGATATCAGGTCGATTACGGCTTACTTCATCGCCGAGTCCCATCAGGAGCGTGGCACATCTCCGATCAAGATAAAGGAAGACGCCTTTCAGCTGCTCGAAACCTACGGATGGCCAGGCAATATTTCTGAGCTGAAGAGTGTAATCTTCGATGCGGCCGAGAACGAAAACGGCTATGTGCTGCAAAAAGAAACAATCAATGGGTTGTTGGAACAGAAACAGAATGAAGAAGCAATCCTGCCGGGGGATTTCTTGGAAGGCACACTAGAACAAATCGAAAAAAGAATCATCCAGGAATGCATGATTCAGGAAAACTTCAATCAAACTAAGGTGGCAAAGCGACTCGGGATTAACCGTTCCACCTTGTGGCGCAGGCTTAAGGATTAATTAAGCCTGTTTTTTTATATATAATTGTTTGAAAATGCAACGATTTATAGATTATATCTAAAAACGCATCACTTTTTTCGTGAAATCCATTGCGAAATACAATGAAAACGATTACTATAAGTTTGTAAACGATTTCAGTTTGTTTTAAATTTCAACAATGATAAAGGGGATGCTATACTATGAGAATAAAGGCAGGTCTAGAAAGAATTCCCGGCGGCATGATGGTTGTTCCACTGTTGCTTGCTGCCACTATAAATACATTTGCTCCAAATCTACTCAGAATCGGCAACTTTACTGAAGCATTATTTGTAAACGGTGCCAGCACGCTGATCGCATTGTTCCTCTTATGTACAGGGGCTCAGATTAATGTAAAATCCTTCGGGGTTTCCGTCGGAAAAGGTGCCACACTGCTTGCAACCAAGTGGGCAGTTGGTGCAGTCGCAGGTTTGATCGCTTATATGTTTGCCGGTGATAACGGATTATTCCTTGGACTTGCTCCAATTGCTGTCATCGCCGCGATGACAAACAGCAACGGCGGTCTGTTCGTTGCCCTTGTAGGACAATACGGCAGCAAAGAAGACCGTGCGGCCTACTCACTTTTGGCTTTGAATGATGGTCCGTTCCTGACAATGGTTGCCTTATCCATCTTCGGTGCCATGGGCTTTGTAAATGGAATGTTCTCTTTCCAATCCTTCATCGCCGTTCTTCTTCCGATCGTGGTCGGAATGGTGCTTGGAAACCTGGATGATGAGATGCGCACTTTCCTTGATAAAGGCAGCTCTATGCTGATTCCTTTCTTCGCCTTCGCGCTTGGTATGGGAATCGATTTCGGCGCTATCGTTAATGGCGGTTTGACAGGTGTTGTTCTCGGCTTCCTGACTGTGTTTGTAACAGGTACTGCCGGCTACTTCGTTTTCAAGGCATTGAAATGGAATCCAATCGTTGGGGCAGCGGAAGGGTCAACAGCAGGGAATGCGGTGGCAACACCGGCTGCGATTGCAGCAGCAAGCGCAAGCTTTTCCCAGTATGCTGATCTGGCGACAGTTCAGGTCGCAGCTTCCACAGTAACAACCGCAATCCTTCTGCCATTGTATATCGCCTTCCTCGTGAAGCGAATGGAGAAAAAAGGGTATGATTTCAGCAAAGAGGTTAACCGATAAAACTTTCAATGATTATAGAAAAATAGAAGAAATTCCAGCAACTAAGGGTGTGACTGCAATGCAAACAAAAATGGGAATTATCGCTGATGATCTGACCGGCTCAAATGACTCAGGTGTTCAATTGGCGAAAAAAGGATTCAATTCCACCGTTGTTATGGATATCGACATCAATGTCCACTCTCATACAGATGTGCTGATAGTTGATACCGACAGCCGCGGGAAAACGGAAGAAGCCGCATACGAAGCAGTGTCAAAAGCTGCTTCTCTTCTTTTTCAGCAAGGGTTTAATCATGTCTATAAAAAGGTCGATTCCACCCTGAGAGGTAATATTGCGTCCGAGCTGGCGTCACTGGCTGATGTGTACCAGCCGGAGGCGGTAGTGGTTGCACCTGCATTCCCGAAGCTGAACCGAACGACGCTTAACGGGAAACATTATGTAGACGGGCAGCTTATTACAGAAACGGAGTTCGGGCGTGATCCGAAGACGCCTGTAATTGAAAGCTATATACCTGATCTGCTAAAGGAGACCGTCAAGGATAAAATCATTCTGCTGAATGCTTCCCTGTTGAGGGGACCGAAGGATGAAGTCTTTTCTTTTATTGAAAAAGAGCTCCGTTCAGGAATTGCCTGGTTTGTCTGCGATGCGGAAACGGAGGCCGACCTGGAGCGGATTGCCAGGATCTTTGCCAGCTTAGAGAAGAAAACTGTCTGGGCCGGTTCAGGTGGATTGATTGACTATCTTCCGGAAGCATTGCAGCTTGATCCAGTTATCGGGCAGCAAAGAGAAGAAATCTCAATCCGGCAGACATTAATTGTCTCGGGAAGCTTATCCCAAGTGACGAAAAGCCAGCTTGAGAGTCTGCAGCGGGCTGAGAGAAGCTATTTTATCGAAGTAAATCCTGTTGATTTAGTAAAAGATAGCCTTAATATTGACAGCCTTTTGAAAGAAGCAGGAAATGCAGAGGAAGACAGCCAGTTTATCCTATACGTCAATTCTTCGGAAGAAAATCGGATGCTGGCGAAGGATGCGGGAGCTGCGGAGAATCTTACCGCCAACCAAGTCAGTGAAAGGATTGCCTCTGGTCTTGGGAAAGCAGCCCGCATCTTCCTGGAGAAGGCAGGTAAGATTGACGGCCTGATTTTAACTGGCGGGGATACAGCAAAAGCTGTATGCCAGGAGCTGGGTGTAAGTGAAATGGAGCTTCTCTCCGAAGTGGAGCCGGGACTGCCGTTTGGCAGGATCAAAAGCGGCGCCCGTAACTACTGGGCTGTAACGAAGGCCGGCGGATTCGGCAAGGAAGATTCTTTAATGAATGCGGTAAATTATATGATTGAAAGGGTTGAGAAATGTGAATCAAAATAAACCAACAGTAGGCATCACAATGGGAGACGCAGCGGGAGTCGGACCGGAAATTATCCTAAAAACGCTGGCAGATCAAGAAATCTACCAGATCTGCAACCCGCTTGTCATTGGGGACCGTAAAATCCTTGAACGTGCTAAAGGCTTTGTGGACAGCCAATTAACGATCGAAACAGTGAACGAACAGGATTTGGAAGGGCTGGACTACCAGCTGGGCACTGTCTATTGCCTGGACCTGGATCTATTGCCGGCCGACCTTCCTGTAGGGCAGGTATCACCTGAAGCGGGACATGCTGCATTTGAATTCGTCCGGACAGCGATTGAGCTTGCGGAGCAAAAGAAAATCGCTGCCATCTGTACAGCTCCTTTGAACAAGGAAGCGATGCAAAAAGGCGGACACAAATATCCCGGCCATACAGAAATTCTGGCAGACCTGACAAACACTCAGGATTACTCTATGATGCTTTCCGCGCCTAATCTGAAAGTCATTCATGTCACCACACATGTCGGCATACTGGATGCGGTGAAAATGATTAATCCTGAGCGTGTCTACCACGTCATCAAGCTAGCGCACGAAACATTGACAAAGGCGGGCATCGATTCACCGAAGATCGCTGTCTGCGGAATCAATCCGCATGCCGGTGAAAATGGATTGTTCGGCTATGGCGAAGAAGAAGAAAAGGTCATCCCAGGTGTTGAAAAAGCACAGGCGGAAGGAATCAATGCTATTGGCCCGCTCCCTGCTGACACACTGTTCTTCCGTGCTGTACGCGGCGATTTCGATATCGTCGTTGCCATGTACCACGATCAGGGCCACGGTCCTGTGAAGGTTCTCGGCCTTGATGCCGGCGTGAACATCACCGTCGGGCTGCCAATCATACGGACAAGCGTCGACCATGGCACAGCCTTCGATATCGCCGGCAAAGGAATCGCTGACGAGAAGAGCCTGGTGGAGGCGATGAGACAGGCAGTGGAATTAGCGCCTAAGTCAGTTTGATTATAGGCAGGAAAAAAGCTTGGATGCGAGGGCATCCGAGCTTTTTTACATTATGCCTCTTTTACAGCAATATGGCTGTTAAATGTATAAGAAAGTACAGCCTAGGGGTTTCGCAGCAAGCAACATTTAGCCCGGGCTATCTTGATATCCTCCCAACAAATTTTGATTTCCAAAGGCCAAATCCTATCAAAGCACCAAGCATATTCAGAATATAATCATCGATATCAAAGCTTCCTCTTCTCGTAATAACCTGTATGATTTCTATCGTTATAAGCATGGCCGTCATGGAGACTGTAAACAGGATTATGCTATTCATTTTCTTTGTAAAGAAAGGAAGATAAACACCCATTGGCATTAACAAAACAAAATTGCCAAGAAGGTTTTTAATAGGTATATCTATGTTCATCCTTCCATCCGATAAGACTTGAAAATACATGCTGATTGTTTTGAAGGGAATGAAATTTGAAGACTGCCTTATATAGTCTGTTAATGACATGCCGTCCCAGGCAAATCCCCTCGAACCTAAGAATAATATGGATGTTAACACAAATAAGTAAACTATGAAGCTTACGCTAAAAACAATCTTGAGTGCCTTTTTCATTTTTTCCTCCGATGAAACCTTTTTACATTCTCACACTATTAGACGAGAGAACGTGCTGGCTGGTTTTCAACTTCTTCTGAGATGGCTAAATTGAAATGAAATAGCCTTAGGAAGTATGAGGTCCTAAGGCTTTTGTTTGGCACATGCCACGTTTTCGATAACCGATAAAGCAGGATTAACCAGCTAATTGTCCAGCAGCCACATCTTTCCGGTGCGCCATCCTCCGATAAACCAGCGCCACAATCAGCGAAGGCACCGTACACACCAGCATCCCGAGGAAGGCATATCTTGGCTCAATCTCATACAGGTATCCTCCAAAGATGGTGAATACTGCCGTGCTCCAGCTGAGGGCGAGCGCAGAGTAGATGCCCTGGGCGATCGGGACATCCTTCGGCGGGATGTACTGGATCATGTATTTCATGAATGCATAATGCCCCATGGCGAAGGAGAGAGCGTGCAGCAGCTGCGACACTGAGAACATCGCTACATTCGGGAAGGCGAACACAAGGATCCAGCGAACGGTGCTGCCGAGAGCCGCTAGTGCCAGCAGGGAACCGGGTGAAACATTGCGGAAGACGCGGTCGGCGACAAGGAAGAACAGGATTTCTGCGACGACCCCAATATTCAGGATCGCTCCGATCATGTATTTAGGCGCGTCGATTTCCTGCAGAAAAATGTAGCCATAGTTGTAATAAGAGGCATGTGCCGCCTGCAGCAGGATGACGATCACGAGCACAATCCCGAAGTGCTGGGCCTTGAATGGCCTCAGCAGCGAGCCTCTGCTCCTGGCGTCCGCCTTTGGCTTCTGAGAGAGCACATCAGGAGCCTGCATCATCCCCAGGCAGGTTAGCATAAATACACCGAATAGCAGCCCCCAAAGAATGAAGCCGTCCCCGAACCGGCCAGTGAACATCGTCAGGATCAGACCGCTGATAATGAACCCCAGAGATCCCCATGAGCGGCTCTTCCCGTAATTCTTCAGCTGCTTATGCTGCACAAGCACACCGGCAGCCGTGTCCATCGCCGGCATCAGGGTCGGATAAAAGAAGTGCAGAAAAAGAACTGCAGCAAGCAAAGTCGAATACGAATCAGCCGGGATGCAAAGCAGCAGGATAACGAAAGTCCCGATGCCCATTCCATTGATCAATACCTTGCTGCTGAATTTCCCTGACAGATAGGGGAAGGCAAACAGTGTTGACAAGCCGCGCACTACAAGCCCCAGGCTCATTATCAGGCTAGCCTGGCCAACCGTCATTCCCTTTGTATGGATCATCCATCCGGTCCAATAGGGAAGAAAGATCCCCCAGGTAAAAAAGAAACTAAAAAATTGTCTACTCATCCAGCGTTGTGAATTCATCGTTCATTCCTCCAATGATTGCATCATACCAAGAGGAAAAGTAAAATAATATGAGATATCTCATATTTTGAGGTTGTTTTGAGAGAAAAAGGAAGCGGGGATGCAAAATGAAAAAAGTTCAGCAGAAAGAAAAGCAGCGTCACCTTGAGAAGCACAGCATTGCCCATCTTTTCTCATTTCCTATCGAAGAAGGCATCGAAGTCCACGAATACCAGCGCGATGAATGGATCATACGCGAAGGTATGCGCCCTGATTACCTCTTTTATGTTATCGAAGGAAAAGCCAAAATTTACATCACCTATCAAAACGGCAAAGTCTCTCTCATCAATTTCATTAACACTCATGACTATATCGGCGAGATGGAGCTTTTGCATGAGGTCTACTACACAAAAGGCATCCAGGCCTCCACCCGCACCATCTGCTTTGCCATTCCCCTAACCCAATACCGTAATCAAATGCTCGAGGACACGCTATTCCTGCGTGAACTCACCAAATTCCTCAGCCTCAAAGCCACCAATATGGCTGCTAAATACTCCCAAAGCCTCGCCTTCCCGCTCGAAAACCGCCTTGCAGACTTCATCCTGCAAACAGCGGACGGGGATTTGTATAAAGAGAAGCATGTAACCGTCTGCGACTTCCTCGGAGTTTCCTATCGGCACCTGCTGCATGTACTCGCCCAGTTCTGTGAACAGGGATACCTGCGGAAAGAAGGAATGCGATATCTAGTTGAATCCCGGGGAAGACTGGAGGAATTGGCTGGGGTTTTGAGGAACCAGGGAGACGGGTCCCTTGGCTCTTTTTAAGAATGGGCCAGGGGGTCTGTCCCCCTGGTTTTTCCCCTGATTTTTATGTTCCATGTGAAACAATCCTGCTGGGCAATTTTGGTGGTAAGAGCAATTTTGCATCGAGAAGTCCTTTTGCAATCAGTAACTGGATTTTTTCCTCTTATCTGGATACCTTATAAAGATAGGAACCGTTCAGGGTGAGGTGAAGTTCATTTATGTTATCGAGGCGGCATGTGGTATTTAATTTATCGATCATTATGATCCCTTGGTTTTCGCTGCTGTTTATCGGTAAGCGCAGCTTCAAGCGATATGGAATTGCAGGCGCGATCATCAGTATATTTGAGATAACGAACCATCTTTATGGACGTCACAAAAAGTGGTGGAAATTTTATGATCAGCCTAAATCATTTATAAGGGATGAATTGCCATTTGATATAGGTCCTTATATGCCAGTTTCTCTGTGGATCCTTAAATATTCATACGGCAATTTTAAAAAATTCATCCTGCTAAATGCTCTTTTTCATGTGGTTTTCGCATGGGTTTTCCTGCCATTTCTCAAGAAGGTAAAGATTGTCCGCCTAACTCGTATCAGCTATTTCCAGTTCTTTCTCTATATCCACTATAAAGCGTATTTATTGTATGCTTTACAACATTTAATTGAGAAGATGCGTTTTAGCCGGTAGAATCTTGAAAGCTGGCGCGGCACTGCCTTAAGAGGAGGTTATCCGTTTGTCTTTATCACACTGCTAAAAGCCTGTTACCAATGAGGGGGACAGGCTTTTTTTTATATGGTAAGAGAAAGTACTTTCCACTAAATGGTATAATGATGTTAAAAAAACAGGGGTGCGGAATGGGACATAATCTCATCAACGTAAAGGAACGGATGGATTATTATCAGGTAAAGGGGCTGAGTCTGGCGCTGATTGAAAATGGCCAGATCAGCAGGCTGGACCAATATGGGCTGTTGGAAGCGGGAACTGACAATGCTGTGCAGGCAGAATCTATATTCAATGCCTGCTCAATAAGCAAGTTCCTGACAGGAATGCTGGTGATGGTGTTAGCGGAACGAGGGGTTCTTCATTTGGATGAGGATATCAATCACAGGCTGCAAAGCTGGAAGGTTCCTGATAATAGGGTCACTGTGGAAAAAAAGGTCACCCTGCGCCAGCTGCTCAGCCATCAATCAGGAGTGGTGGATCCGGCGGGAAGTTTTATGGAGTTGGGTTTTAGAAACGAAGCATCCTCAATGGCTGAGCTGCTGGAAGGAAAAACAGCATATTGCAGTGTCCCCATAGAGGCGGCATATGTGCCAGGGAGTGAATTTCATTACTCAGATGCCGGCTATTGCATTGTGCAGCTGCTGATTGAAGATGTGACTGGAAGATCATTTGAGGAGCTCGCATATGAGTTGATTTTTGAGCCATTAAAAATGGAGAACAGCTCTTTTCCAAGGATGATTTCGGGTAAGAATTATGCTTGCGGACATGACAAAAATGGACAGTTGATTGAGGAAAAGTACTCTGTTTATCCATATCCAGCGGCATCTGGGCTATGGACAGCCCCTGCTGAATTAGCCGGGCTGGTTATTGAGTTGATGAATGCAATAAATGGGGAGAGCAAAATAGGTCTCTCTGCAGAGAAAGCAAAGGAAATAATCCAGCAGCAAGGCAAAGACTGGGCAGGTCTGGGTGTGTTTTTAGACGGATCGGATAAAGAGCTTGAAATCTCCTCTCTTGGATGGGGAGTCGGCTTTCAATGTATGATGGCTGCTTATCCATATAAGGGGGCCGGCCTTGTCATCATGATGAATACGGACTCGGGGGTTCATCAGATGAAGGGGATTATTGGGGAGATTTATCGATCTTTATTTTGAATCAGTAGGCTGCTTACGGCCTTTACATACTTAAAAAAGGTGCCTGTACCCAAATTGGGGACAGGTTCTTTTCATTCACCGGCTCCAAGAAGGAAATCCACCTCTCCCTGCCGAAATAGAGCTTTAAGCGGGAAATGAAAGTGAGGATGACAATGCTTGAAGTCTATAATCGCTTAGACGAATTCACCAAAATGCATGATGAATTTATTCGCGTCTGGAGCCATGCTATGAACTCAGGGGATACATCCCTGGCAGAAAAGATGGCCGATGATTATTATGTGGCCTTTTTCAATGGCGGGAATGAAAAACCAGTCTTTTTTACGAAGCGAGCAGCGGTAGACGGCATGAGACAATCGATCCGGCACTTTCGGGGTGCGGAGAAGAGGTTTGAGAACAGGGTCATCAGACTAAGAAATAACGAAAATGCAGTCGTGTTTTATGAACAGTTGATTGTGAAGGATGGAGAGGTACTGGCAAGGTTGTTTACCAATTGAAAATTGGGGCCTGATTAACGGAGATGGATGGTTATAAGGGAGATAGAAGAAGCAGTTAATTAGCCAACAGCATTTTATAGTTGAAAGGGGAAATCATTTTGAAGCAGACATTATTGGTGATTGATGCCCAGCAGGCATTGATTGATGGAAGTCATGGTGAGAGCAGTCCGGTTTTTAATAAAGAGCAGCTGATCCGAAATATCAATCTGGTTATTGGCAAAGCAAGGGAAAAGGATATTCCGGCTGTATTTGTCAGAGACCTTGATATTGCAGGTGGGGAAGGAGAAGGATTTCAGGTCCATAATGGAATTGAAGTTCCTGAGGATGCGGTAACTTTCAATAAGACGGCCACTAATTCTTTCCATGGGACAGGGCTCTTAGAGCATTTGCGTTCCCAAGAAATTGAGCATCTTGTGATTATGGGCTGTGCTACGCAGTATGCATTGACACTGCGGTCAGGACGGCCACAGTCAGCGGATTTGATGTCACTTTAGTGGGGGATGGCCATTCAACAGCGGACAGTGACGTGCTGCCGGCCGAACAGATCATCAAGCACCATAACAAGACCTTGCATGGCCATTACAATGTAGAGCATTTCTCCGTTGTCAGGAATGCCGAAGAAGATCTGTTCAATCCTATTCATGACTCGCATAGATAAGAGCCAAGGGGACAGGTCCCTTGGCTCTTTTTGAGGTTGGGTCTAGGGACCTGTCCCCTTGGCTCAAGTCAGGCCATGGGACCTGACCCCCTGGCTCACAACAGCTTCGAGCGCTCAGAAGGAATTGCAGATGGATAGTGGAGGTTAAAGAATGGGTGTTAGCTATTTGCAAAACTGTAAGAAATGCCATGCTCCATTCAACTGGCGGAAAAAATATCGTATTTTATGGAGAGAAGTAAACCAGCCAGTAATATGTGACAACTGTGGCTCTGAAAACTATGTAACATTGGGGGGAAGGCTGGTAAATACTTTTTTTGTAATAGGGCCATTGACTATTTTTGCCGGTATCATAGCTCCCTTTGACAACATTTATTTAGACCTCGGCGGTGGAATTCTGCTGGCCTTTTTAGGTTCACTGCTGGTTCCTTATTTTACAATATTAAAAGTTGATGGTGAAAGTTTGTATTCAGACTAAAGGGGATGCGGTAGGTTTTTCTGTATTAATAAAGGCAACGTATCGTTAAAGGGGTGGTTGTTTGGCCAAAAAGCTTAGCGTTTTGTTCATTTTACTGGTTTTCGTATTATCTGCGTGTTCTAGCTTCAAGAATGCAGTCGGCGGATGTCCGGATGCAGAGATATCCTGGGTAGATGTAGTGATGATAAATGGCATTAAATACGAGGGTGAAGATGAAGGGTTATCGGAAGGAGAAGCTCCGGAAAAAGGGCAAAAAATAGGCGAAGTCAGGTATATGTTAGCAGACAACGCCTGTTCCAATCATAAGCTGAGAAATGGTGATGCTGCATTTCTTCCTGTTGGGACAGAAATTTTTGAAATTGCCGGGTACAGATCTGATTTCAGAGTGCTTGCGGGCAATAAAGTTTATCAAGTCAGTGAAAACAAGAAAGCGAAGACAATCTCAGAACTATTAGATATAGAAGGCAAGGTGAAGAAGATGAGCCTTGAAAGCGACTATGATGGGAGTCATGTATCTGATTTTACAGAGCAGGAAACAGTTGATTTCGTTGAAGAATTCCTTTCACTGAAATATGCAGGTTATGATAAAGCTCACAAGAAAATTAACAGTGATAATAGAGTGTTTTTGAGGATCCACCTTATGGATGGTTCGTCTTTTAACTTCGTTTATTGGCCGGATGAAAATGTATTGAATTTGGGTGCTTTTGGGACAGAGGAAATGAAAGAAATTGTGCTTGGCAGAAAAGGGATTGAGGAATAGCGGGAAAGCTTTGAGCCATGGGGACAGGTCCCTTGGCTCTTTTTGAAACTGGGCCATGGGACCTGTCCCTGTGGCTCTTCTAGATAGTAATTTTATTTTTGCTGTAGTATTGCCGGCATACTTTATTAATAATTCAATAAACAGGATACAAATATAATCTCCTGAATAGGCACAATTGGAAAAGGTGCCTGATCCCGGCATGTGCTTAAGCTTACAAGTATGTGGGATCAGGAACTTTTTGTAAGGCACTGAAAATTAACGTCTTTTCGAGAGATGAGCCAAGGGACCTGTCCCCCTGGCTCATCGAATCAACCCCCCGCTCCTGGCCTTCTTCACCCATTCCGGATACTCCTGCATCAGCAAGTCATAAAGCTCTTCTTCCGCTATCGCCTTCGGGTCTTCGACGCTGAAGAAGTCGGCGTTGTCGAGGTAGCGGCCGTCCATGTTGTCCAGTTCTTCGAGGAAGGTGAAATCAGATTGGAACATGGCCTTGAAGAATCCGCGCCTTCCTTTCTTTTTACTTGCGTCGCGGTTGGATTTGCCGATGGCCATGAATTGCCAGAAAATCGGTTCGTAGGAGGAGTTCTGGATGTGATTCCGCGTTTCACGTTCATCAAAGGTAGCCCCATCAGTTACAAACATGACGTATACAGGCATATTACGGGCTTCCGGACTGGAGCGTTTTCCCGCAGATCCGAAATAATGCTGGCGAATTTCTTTCATTACCTTCCCGTAATAAGTACCGCCTTCTAGCGGATAAGCCTGGTTCAGCCTTTTTACAAAGCCATCAAAATTATCAATGGTCAGCTCATCGGCATGATGGGCATTTTGGCCGAACAGGAAGATATCAATCGAGCCATCGTCATCGAACCTTGTGCCAAGTGCCAAAATCCGCTCGGCAAATTCCTGGATCTTCCCTGAACGGTACAGGCCTGCCATGGAGCCGGAAATATCAAGGCATAATGCCACCTTGGCGCTATGATCCTGAAGGCCTGCCTTTTCGAGGGACACCTTCACTTTTTTCGAAAGGTCGAGAATTTTTGGCGCCTTCTGCTCCATCTTCTTTTCCAGCATGACTTTTTTGCTGTTGGCCGGCTGCTGTGTCGGAGCAGGCTGGGTTTGCGCTGTTTGTTGTAATTGGGGCTGGGCTGGTGCTATTCCTGGAGCAGACTGCTGTGCCGGGCCGCTTTCGTCTTCGGCCACTTCTCCGCCAAAATGCTGAAGGAGTGCTGCCAGGCCTCCATCAAAGCCTTTTCCCACCGAGGCTATCCGCCAAATATCCTTCAAGTATAATTCGCCAATTATGATTGCTTTTTCATTTTGAAAATCGCTGCCTGTGAAGCTGTACTGCAAAATGGGCTGTCCGTCCGCTTTCACAGTGAGGGTACCGGATGAAACCAACGACATGGTACCTTCTCCGTCGATTGCCGACGTAAAAACTAGATTCTTTACGGACGGATGCAGCTTGTCCAGATTGATTTCATATGTACCCGAGCCGCTGCTGTGGGCCTTCATGCTGATCTCACCGGCTGGTGACTGAAGCTGATTATAAAAAATCATATATCTGTCATCCGAAAGCTTCTTATCTCCATCCAGGCCGAAGCATGTAACATCAACCTCCATCCCGGACTGAACCTCAACTGCAACCTCCAGCTGTTTAGAAGAACTAAAGTCATCAAGCTTTGCTCTCTCACCGCGCACTAATAGTCTCATAGAAAAACTCCTTTTAATCTCTTTTTCTGTATTTTACACATTGTGGCAATTCATTTCCATTGTGAGCCAGGGGGACAGGTCCCTTGGCTCTTTTTGAGAGTGGGCCAAGGGGTCTGTCCCCCTGGCGCACTTAAAAATAAAGGGAATTTCAGACAGCATCGAGAATAAATCAGGTTAAGCCTTATAAAGGGGGAATACATATGTATCAATATTTCAATGGATTGGTAATTCGGGAAGGTACTGAGGGTGTTCCAGCTGATGGAGTTGAAGCTCTCTTTGAAGATGCCGGATGGGCAAGGAATACGCCATCCTGGCAGAAAGAGAAGTTTACTTTGATATTCCAAAACTCAACCTGGGCATTTACAGTTTGGGATCAGAACAGAATAATTGCAATGGTACGAGTGATTTCTGACCAGATCATGGTTGCAAATATAATGGATTTGGCTGTTCTATCAGAATATCGCGGAAGGGGCATAGGAAAAAAACTTGTTGAACTATGTGTACAGAAGCTTCCTCATGGAGATTGGTTTGCACATACTTCAGCAAACAATTTCAAATTCTATGAGACCTGCGGTTTTGAAGTGAAAGACTTATCCCAGAATGGCACCTGTGGTTATTATGGATATATACAGGCGCGTAAAGAGGGGCATAGATAAGAACCGAGGGGCCTGTTCAAACCCGCCCTAAGAGTGCATATATCTCCGAACAGCTGCGAAATCCCAAGTGGCTTTTCTTAAACAACAATAGGGCTGGTTACCTTTAGAAAATCAATGAAAGGTAGAGAAATATGGATATACAAATTCGAAATGCCAATCAAAGTGATTATGAGTCATTGCTGCCTTTATTTAGACAGGTTCATGAATTCCATGTTGATGTAAGACCCGATTTGTACAAAGAAAATTTGGCTCCAGTCGAAAGGGGTTTTTTTCAAAGCCAATTAATCGATGGAAAACACCATATTTTTGTGGCTGTGATATCTAATAAAATTGTCGGTGTTACAGTGGCAAAGGAAGAAGAAGTAAAGGAAAATACTTTTGTTAAGGCGAGGAAGATATTATATATAAAGAGTTTATGTGTTGCTGAAGCACAAAGAAAGAAAGGTATCGGAAAAAAACTTACTGAATACATTTTCGATCTTGGGAGAAGCCTCCAAGTTGATAGTATTGAACTGGGAGTATCTGAGGAAAATGCATCTGCCATTGAATTTTACAGGTCTATTGGGATGACAACGAAGAGCAGAAAAATGGAGTTTATATTGTAATAGCTGCTGGGTAAGAACCAGGGGGACAGGCCCCTTGGCTCATTTTGAAGTTGAGCCAAGGGGCCTGTCCCCACGGTATCTGCGGACTCAAACAAACTGAAGGGGAAGAGTTTTAATGGAAATTATACCTTTACTTATTGGGGTAGTTTTTTATTTTATCCCTAGCATCATAGCCAAGAGAAAAAATAAGTCTAACAGAGTAGTAATATACTTCATAAATATATTCTTAGGGTGGAGTTTGATAGGTTGGTTTGCAGCTTTATTTTTAGCCGTCAGGAAGGATCAGCGGAATGTATTGGGAAGATAGGACGAAGAGCCAAGGGGTCTGACCCCCCGGCCTTTTTAACCAACCATGCCTACAATCAATAAAATATAAATAATAAGCAATATGAATGGAGCAAGGGCAAAGAACCAGACCGTAGATGCTTTCCAATTCTTCATTTTTTCAGAAACCCAATCAATGAACCATATACTAAGAATAGCGATCAGAGGACCGCGGAATAGCATGATTAAAATAATGCCTGCTATAATAATCACAATTTTGTACTTTTCCCAGTTATTAAGTATTCTCTGTCCTATCTGATACTTGTTCCAAAGAAATTGCTTAAGGGAAACTAGGACTATGTAAATTAAAACAAGGATGATATAGGCAGCCGGCAGCAGGAGGCTAAATGTTATAGCCCCTTTTTCATCTGCGTCTGTGGACATAACAGTCAAAAATAGGACCAAAAAGATGGTAAGTGGCAAAGAAATGAAAAACAGTATGCCTGTTGCTGAGATTATTCTCCCAATCAGCGATTTAATATCAGATTCCTCCCCGCTCTCAATCTATCTTTTATTTTAATCAATTGGAGTCTCGTAATCACCAATTTTTTACATAAAAAGAGCCACGGGGCCAGACCCCCTGGCTCTTTTTGAGACTGGGCCAAGGGGTCTGACCCCCCGGCCCCACATCTTCAAAACTTCATCTGATACCTCTTAAGCTCCCAGTCGTGCACTGTGTTCCGGTATTCCTTCCACTCAGCTCTTTTTAGAGAAATGAACTTCCTGAAAATGTGATCGCCGAGAATTTTTCTTGCGAGAGGGCTGTCTGCCAATAAATCGAGTGCTGTTTCCAGATTGTCCGGTAAGTGGCTGATCCGGAGTAATTCTCTTTTGGATTCGGGCATGCTGTATATGTCTTCATTAATGGGATCGGCAGGCCTTTGCTTTAATCGGATTCCTTCCAGCCCTGCTTCTGCAATCACCGAAAAAGCCAGGTAAGGGTTTGCACATGGATCGGGATGGCGTGCTTCCACTCTGGTTGCGGCTCCCCGTGATGAGGGAATTCTGATCAGGGTCGACCGGTTGCATGTGGACCAGGCCATATAGCAAGGCGCTTCAAACCCCGGGACAAGCCTCTTATAGGAATTGACTGTCGGATTGGTGATGGCTGTAAGAGTCGCAATGTTTTTCATCAGGCCGTTTATGAAATAATAAGTATCTTCCGAGAGTCCGTTTGGATCATTTTCGTTAAAAAATACATTCTGCCCGTCTTTAAACAGTGAAATATTCACATGCATGCCGGAACCGTTCAATCCCTGGACTGGCTTCGGCATGAAGGAGGCGTGCAGGTTGAAGTTTTTGGCGATATTTTTCACGATCCATTTATATGTGGTGGCATTGTCGGCTGATGCCAGGACATCCATGAACTTAAAGTTAATTTCATGCTGGCCCATTGCGACCTCATGGTGGGAGGCCTCAATCTTGAATCCCATGGCCTTTAAGGTCCGGTAGATTTCCAGGCGGACTTTTTCACCCAGGTCATGGGCCGGTTCGAAATATCCTCCGCTATCCTGAGGAACTGTCGTAGGATTGCCACTCTCATCCATCCCAAATAAAAAGAATTCCAGTTCCGGACCGATGCTGATTGAATAATCATAGCTTGCCGCTTTCTCTACCGTCCTCTTCAGTACATTGCGGGGGTCACCCTCGAATGGGGTGCCATCAGGATTGGCCACGCTGCACAAAAGCCTGGCTTCACTATATCCTTCTTCTATCGACCATGGAATGACGGAAAAAGTGTTTATGTCCGGCTTAAGGTATAAGTCTGATTGGTTGATAGGGCTGAAACCTTGTATGGAGGAGCCATCGAACATGATTTTCCCCTCTAAGGCATCGTCCAGCTGATCAAAGGTAATGGTCACATGCTTAAGGGCTCCTTCTAAATCAACAAATTGAAGATGAAGAAGTTCTATATGATATTTTTTCTGGGCTTCTTTTATTTTAATATAATTTTTGTTTTGCTCTGATACCTGAGTCATCGGCACGATCCCCTTTTACTAAAATTAAAAAAGCTGCGGAGAGTATTCTCCGCAGCTTAGGCACAGGTAAACAAACGTGTGCTTGTATGGCAACGATCACTCTCTTAAACAACGCTTACGGAGTTAGCTGTCGGATTAGGAAGGTAAGAGTCTCCCTGCCATTCATGGCTTCACCCCAAGACTGCAGCATGCAGTCAAAAGTTGGTTCCCCCGCTCAATAAGATTCAGCGTTTCAGTGCTATTTAATTGTAATCAGGCTGGATGGATATCGCTCCTCTCTCCTGCAACGCTTACGAAGTTAGCTGACGGGTTCGGAAGGCAGAAGTCCCCCGGCCTTTCGGCTTCACCCCATAATTATTCTGGAATAATCAGTTGGGTCCTCCGTTCTGTATGGATTCAGCGGATCAGGTCAGAATTAGGATTTATGATAATCTCCACTCGCATAAAGGAAAAACCCGGAAAATAAGAAATTAGGATTGAATTTCTTTAGAAAAATCCACTTTTCTCGAAAATGCTCTCTTTTTTAAAGAAATACAACTTTTTTACTCAAGGCATTTTTCCAGGTTTCTATCGAGCACAAACACTTCCATGCGTTCTCCCATTTTGGTGCTGATGTCACTGTGGCTTGAAAGGACTTTGCATTTGGTATGTTTTTCGACTATCTCCTCAATGTTCGTGCTGTACATTTCTCTTAGAACCTGCCGCATCTTTTTGACAAGCTGCCTGCCGGTTTCATGTTCAACCAGGTGCTTTTCTTCCACGGTCAGGACACCTTTGAATCTGGCAATGACCATATCCTCCACAATATATGTCCTGGTCTCCTGCGGCCCGCGGCCGATCAGCTCCCTTTGCAGCTTGATGAATGCTTCACTTAATTCAGCCTCTAATCGTCGTTTAGAAGATTGCAATTCCAGTTCCTCCCTGAGATTTTCAAAGTTATAGCGAATTTCAAGGTTTATGTTAGTGAGAGGCACTGCTAAAGTCAATAAAAATATGAATTTCAAAAAACATCGAAAAACAGCTAATTAGTCAGCATTTAAGAGAAAAACTAAAGAAAAATCCTCAATATCAAAAAAAACAGCCAAATATGGCATTTTTTTAAGATTTACATTTTCCTTGAGCAGGAGTACGATTGCTTTCGTAAACAGCAATCAAACAACTCAATATTCGGCCTAGTCTCGGAAACGAGAACGGAGGAACCAATCAACAGGGGTTAATTCTGCTATTGCAGAAGGGATGAGATTCAAACTCTTTCGCCATCCTACCCGTCAGCTAACTTCGTCGGCTAAAGCGAAGGAGGTCATAGAGACCGCCTTTTCAGGGGGCCCTTTTTGTTGTGTCAAACAACGGACAGGGCAGCTTGAGTGATAAGAAGGTCTTTTTATTATGCCTATCTTGAAAAAGTGAACATGGAAGACAGAACACATAGAGGGCTGATGCCAGCCGGCTGGGTGTTAAGTAGACCAATGGGTGCTTTTTCTCCAAATGAACAAGAGATTTTTCTATGCAGTTTTTTGCATCTGGACAAAGATGCGGATGATCTGTGCTCTTGGATTCATATTGGGGGAGAAGTAATCATTGGTCTCTTTTTGTATTCAGAATATGGTTTTTATTTCCAGTATTTCAGCTGAGAACAAACGCTTTCACAACTTTTCAGGCATGATAATGCTTTTTGATGATCTCTGAGCAACGAGTAAATCAGGGCTTTAAAAAAGAAGGGAGGTAACTGTGTTGACACTGCCTCAAACAGAGGATGCCATACTTGTCTGCATTCCAAATGAAGAAGTGCTCCTGCGGGTACAAAGCCATTTGAGCGATTCGCATTCATGCTGCCTTGTTTCATCTGATCCTCAAGTGATCAGAGCTTTAAAAAGCAGGGGCCATCAGCGTGTGGTGGAGTTCGGCCTCAAAGATGAGTACTTGATTCTCCAGGGACGGTTCATGAAGGTGATTGTCTTTGAAAGTGAGATTGCAGAAACATGCACCCTGCTGAAGGTCATCAGGAACAGCACTTGTGCACCTATCATTGTCGCTGCCACGGTTCATGGCTATCCAATGCGCCTTTATTGCACATATGGAGCAAAATATGTGGTGTATTCCAAAAGCAGCAATATTTCATGTCTATTAAGTTAGAAATCAGGAGGTTATCAAAATGTCGGACATTATCATGGTCAGCCTTTTCATCATCCTGCCGGCTTTAATGCTCGGACTTGCCAGTTGGTCCGCTGAAGCCGTAGAGCAAGGAAGTGAAAATAAATAATGGTTCTGCTGCTTGGCATTACGGCGTTTACTACATTGTACTTATTCTATGTATTACTTAATCCGGAGAAATTTTAACTACTTGGGGGTAAAAAAAGGTGATTACGACGATTCTTTCAATCATTGTCACTATGGCGGCGGTGATTCTGATAGCAAAGCCTGCCGGCATCTATCTGGCAAAGGCTTTTGATTATAGCCAAACAGGGCTGGATAAAGTGTTCGGCCCGATCGAAAACATTCTCTTTAAAATCAGCGGTATCAAAAAGATAAACCAAACATGGAAGCAGTATGCCATGACGCTTGTTTTAGCCAATGGATTTATGATTCTCCTAGTCTATATGGTTTTCCGGCTGCAGGGCATCCTGCCTTTGAATCCGAGCGGGAATCCTGGCATGGATCCAACCTTGGCCTTTAACACAGCCATCAGCTTTATGACCAACACCAATCTGCAGCATTACAGCGGTGAGTCGGGCCTTTCCTATCTCGGGCAGATGATTGGAATTCTGTTTATGATGTTTGCGGCGCCGGGAACGGCTTTGGCAGCTGCCATCGCATTTGTCAGGGCGCTGTCTGGAAAAGAAATTGGAAACTTCCTTGTTGATTTATTCAGAGCGATTACGCGTGTTTTGATGCCAATCGCCATTGTGTCAGGATTAATTCTGGTCGCATTGGGGGTTCCGCAGACATTGGAGCCTACTGTAACAGTCAATACGATCGAGGGGACTGCCCAGGAGATCGCGCGCGGACCTGTCGGGACATTTTTATCCATCAAAGAACTTGGCAATAATGGCGGCGGTTTTTTTGGAGTCAATTCAGCTCATCCGTTTGAAAATCCGAATGCTATCAGCAACATCATTCAAATATTGCTGATGTTCCTATTGCCGACTGCTTTGCCGTTTGCATATGGAAAAATGCTCGGAAATGCCAAACAGGGACGTGTCTTGTTTGTATCAATGCTGATGGTCTTCACTGTATTCCTTGGCACTGCCCTGTTCTATGAATATCAAGGCAATCCTGCATTGAATGCACTGGGAATTAATACAGATCAAGGCAGCATGGAAGGGAAGGAAGTCCGGTTCGGCACAGGCCAATCCATCTTCTATGCGCTTGTCACAACAGCCTCTGAAACAGGTGCCGTCAACACGATGCATGATACGCTGACACCTATAGGCGGAATGCTGGCCCTTTCCAACATGCTCTTAAATACAGTATTCGGCGGGGTTGGAGCAGGATTCATCAATGTAATCATGTATGCCATGATTGCCGTATTCCTCTCAGGGCTGATGGTGGGCCGTACACCTGAATTCCTGGGCAAGAAAATAGAAGGGCGGGAAATGAAGCTCATCGCCTTAACAATGCTTATGCATCCTCTTTTGATACTGGGTGCATCTGCAATTGCCTTGTATACGCCGCTTGGTGCCGGAGCCATCTCAAACAGCGGCTTCCATGGAATCTCACAGGTTGTGTATGAATATACCTCTTCCGCTGCCAATAACGGATCCGGTTTTGAAGGGCTTGGGGATGCAACACCATTTTGGAATATTTCAACAGGCATCGTCATGTATGCAGGAAGATTCTTTGGGCTTGTCACCATGCTGGCTGTCGCTGGTTCACTATCATCGAAGAAGATTGTTCCCGAGACAATCGGGACTTTCCGCACAGATACCCCTCTTTTCGGAGTGATTCTGGTCGGTACTTTCTTTATTGTAGGTGCACTGACATTCTTCCCGGCACTTGTATTGGGGCCAGTCGCAGAATATCTGACATTGTAGGTGGGAGTGAATAATCATGGCTAATCATGTGTTAAAAGAAGCAAATCAAGCTGCAGGGCTGCATGGCAAAGAGGACAAAAAATCTTTTCAGCCCCATGTTCCCCAGCAGCCTAACCATAAAGACAATAAGGATGAAAATAAAATGATGGATAAAGCGATGGTGGTTCAGGCGCTTAAGGAGTCTTTTACGAAGCTTGACCCGAGAAAAATGGTGAAGAATCCGATTATGTTCGTGGTGGAGATCGGTTTCATCATTACACTGATCTTATGCTTTACGCCTGATGCCTTTGGCAGAAGCGAGGTTGAACCGTGGTTCAATATCACCGTGGCCCTGATCCTACTGTTTACTGTATTATCTGCAAATTTTGCTGAAGCACTCGCTGAAGGACGCGGAAAAGCGCAGGCTGATTCTTTGAAAAAATCGAAACAGGAAATTACAGCAAACCTTTTGCAAGCCAATGGAAAAACAGTAAAAACGGCTTCAACATCTCTCAAGAAAGGCGACATAGTCGTGGTTTCACAGGGTGAAATGATTCCCGGCGACGGTGAGGTCATCGAAGGCCTGGCGTCTGTGGATGAATCAGCCATCACGGGTGAATCGGCTCCTGTCATCAAGGAAGCTGGCGGTGATTTCAATTCTGTTACGGGCGGAACAAGGGTGGTCAGTGACCAGATTATAGTGAAAATCACCAGCAATCCTGGCGAGTCTTTCTTAGATCGGATGATTTCATTAGTAGAAGGAGCAGAACGCCAGAAAACGCCTAACGAAATTGCTTTGAACACTGTGCTCACAAGCTTGACGTTAATTTTCATGATCGTGGTTGTCACACTTCCATTTTTCACGAATTACCTTGGGTTCTCGCTTGCAATACCTGTACTGATTTCACTGCTTGTCTGCCTGATCCCGACGACGATCGGGGGACTGCTGTCGGCAATCGGCATTGCGGGGATGGACCGTGTTACCCAGTTCAATGTTCTTGCCATGTCAGGGAAAGCAGTAGAAGCTGCAGGGGACATCAATACAATTATTCTGGATAAGACAGGTACGATTACATTTGGGAACCGGATGGCGAGCAATTTCATCCCAGTGGGAGATGCTTCTTTAGAAGAGCTCCACTACTGGACAGGGATCAGCTCCCTGCATGATGAAACACCTGAAGGGCGCTCCACCATAGAATTGCTGAAGGAAAAAGGCAGCAGACTCGATGGTTCGGTGGCTGCAGAAGGCCAGGTCATTGAGTTCAGGGCAGAGACCAGAATGAGCGGGATCGATCTGAAGGATGGCCGCCAGGTGAGGAAAGGGGCAGTCGATTCAGTCAAAAGCTGGGTAAGGGCCCAGGGAGGAAAGATTCCGGCTGATCTGGATGAAGAAGCAAAGGAAATTGCCCGTGAAGGCGGTACACCTTTGGCCGTTGCGATGGAAGGAAAAATCTTTGGCCTGATTTATCTGAAGGACACAGTGAAGCCTGGAATGAAAGAACGCTTTGACCAGCTACGGAAGATGGGCATTAAAACAATCATGGCAACTGGCGATAATCCTCTGACCACTGCCACCATAGCGAAGGAAGCGGGTGTGGATGAGTTCATCGCTGAGTGTAAACCGGAAGATAAGATTGAAGTGATAAAGTATGAGCAATCCCAAGGGAAGCTAGTGGCCATGACAGGCGACGGCACCAATGATGCACCTGCGCTGGCCCAGGCAGATGTGGGCCTTGCGATGAACAGCGGTACAACAGCAGCCAAAGAAGCCGCCAATATGGTGGATCTCGATTCCAATCCAACCAAGATCATTGAAGTGGTTTCCATAGGAAAGCAATTGCTTATGACCCGCGGAGCACTGACGACGTTCAGTATCGCCAATGATATCGCGAAATATTTTGCCATCATCCCGGCCATGTTCATGCTGGCCATTCCCGAGATGTCTGCTTTGAACATCATGGGGCTGTCAACGCCATTGTCTGCCATCCTTTCGGCCTTGATCTTCAATGCAGTCATCATTCCATTGTTGATTCCTCTTGCTATGAAAGGGGTCGCATACAAACCGATGAGCTCCAACAGCTTATTGAAACGAAACTTAACCATATATGGACTGGGCGGTGTCCTTGTACCGTTCATCGGAATCAAGCTAATAGATATGCTCGTCTCAATTTTTATCTAAATTTTATATGAAAGAAGGAAGCTACTGATGGAAAACAAACAAAAGATTGCGGGTCCAATCATCAGGTCCAGCTTTACCATCATGATCCTCGCCGGCCTGATATATCCTATTGCGACAACTGGAATGGCACAGGCCATCATGCCGGATCAAGCAGATGGGAGCTTGATTTATAACGAACAAAATGAAGTGGTTGGATCTGAATTGATCGGACAAAATTTTACAGATCCGAAATACTTCCATGGAAGGGTATCAGCTATTGAATATAACGGGGCAGGATCCGGTTCCAATAACTATGCCCCTTCTAATGGGGATCTGCTCCAGCGGGTGGAAGAATCAATAGAAGCCTGGAAAACAGCTAACCCTGATACGCCAATCAGTGAGGTGCCGGTCGATCTGGTTACTGACTCAGGTTCAGGGCTTGATCCCCATATCTCAGTAGAGGGAGCGCTGGCCCAGGTTAATAGAATTATGGATGAAACTGGGCTATCAAAAGACCAGTTAACAAAATTGATCAAAGAAAACACTCAAGGCAAAGAGCTGGGCTTGTTTGGAGAAGAACGTGTCAATGTCCTGATGCTGAATCTGGATTTGGAAAAATTATTGCAGTAGTGAAAAAGCTCCCTAATCATATTGGTTAGGGTGCCTTTTGCGTATGCGGATCTTGAATCGAGGTGACGGGAATGAAACAAAATCATCCTTATTTTAGAAGAAGAACACCTGAAGAGATTCTTCATGAAATCACTGAATCCAGCCGCGGAAAACTTAAATTATATGTAGGGGCAGCCCCTGGAGTCGGCAAATCTTATAAAATGCTGCAAGATGCTTCAGATTTGAAGAAAGAGGGCAAAGATGTGGTCATTGGCTTCATAGAGACCCATGGCCGTATAGAGACTGAGGAGCAAATCAAAGACCTTGAACAGGTTCCTATAAAAATTATTCCCTATAAGGGGAAGAAGTTTTATGAACTGAATGTAGAGGCCATCATAGAACGGAAACCAGATCTTGTCATTGTCGATGAGCTGGCTCATGCTAACATCCCCGGATCTGAAAATCCAAAAAGGTATATGGATGTTTCCCTTATCCTCGATGCCGGGATTGATGTTTTTTCTGCCGTGAATATTCAGCATCTCGAGAGCGTCAATGATATCGTCCAGCAAATTACAGGGGTTAAGGTAAGAGAGCGGGTCCCGGACACCTTTGTGCAAAAGGCCTATGAAATTCAGCTGATTGATATCCCGCCGGAAACATTGCGGAAGAGACTCTCGGACGGAAAGATTTATGCACCAGAGAAAATCGAACAAAGCCTGTCCCATTTCTTTACGATTAATAATCTATCAGCCCTGCGTGAATTGTCTCTAAGGGAGATTGCCAACGATGTTGATGAAAGGATCGAGCAGATCAGCGGCAGCCTCGAAAACGGCCCTATCGGTGTGAACGAGAAAATACTTGTCTGCGTCCAATACGGCCCCACTGCCGAAAAATTAATAAGGCGGGGCTGGCGGATGGCCCATAGGATGAAAGCTGAACTATACATCCTGAATGTAACCGCAGAAAAACGCAGTGATAGCAGTCCGGTTAATGAGCAGAAAATAAAAGAATGGCAAATGCTCGCAGAACAGTTTAACGCGACAATAATATTAGAAGAGAAACGCAGCAGAAAACCTGCAGCTGTCATCATTGAAGTAGCAAAAAAACTGAATGTCACCCAAATACTCTTAGGCCAGTCAGCCAGGACCCGATGGGAGGAAATCAAAAAAGGATCCATCGTCAACATGATCATGAGAGAAACATCCAACATAGACATCCATATCGTGGCGGATGGAAGATAGGGGCCGGGGGTGGGCTGGGCTGCCGGGTGGGCCCGCTGCCTCCTTGGGCCAAGGGGACAGGTCCCTTGGCTCACTTTTAAGGCTGGGCCACTGGACCTGTCCCCCCGGCCTCTCCCCCCGGCCTCTTGGGTCACCCACCAAGTCTGAAACTTTCATTTTATTAAAACGTATATAATAAGATATTTATTTATGGGAGGTGCTTTTTATGGTTTTTCATTCAAAAATAGATGCTTACTTTACTAATTTAATTCTGGCTGCGGTGCTCGTGATTGCTTTTGTCTCATTCTTCCCATTATTCATTGAAGGCGGCACTCAATTGCCAGCGGTTCTGATACTTGCTTCAACATTCCTGATAGTGACGGGTTTTATTTTATGGACTGCTTTTTCGGTTAAATATATTTTCTATAAAGATTGCTTATTTATAAAAGGCGGGCCGTTTAGAAGCAGGATTTCTTACGAAAATATAATAAAGGTATCTCCTGCAAATGATATTTTCACTGGCTACAGAATACTGTCATCGAGGGATGCCCTTGAAATTTTCAACAAAACAACAGCCTTCGGAAGCATAAAAATTTCGCCAAAAGAGAAAAGGGAGTTTATTGCTGAGTTAAAAAAGCGATGTCCCGGCATCACCATACAAGATTGAAGGAGCCAGGGGGACAGGTCCCTTGGCTCACTTTTTGAAGTAGGGCCAGGGGACCTGAACCCTTGGCACTTTCCCCATACCCCAACGTTAGGAAGGTGCATAGTGAATTATTATAGAGTGACAAAATATGATCCTCAAAAAAGGGATGCATACGGCAATTATCTCGATGACAGCGAATGGACTAGCTTTTCAGAGGTAGGCACCAAGGTCGGTGAAGAGGAATACTTGCGTACTGAAACAAACTACATTCAAGCCATCACTGCTTTTATGGATGAGGCGGGCGTGGACAGACTTTATGTTAATGCTCTTGAGATGTGGACGGAAGCGGCAGCGGTCCAGGAGAAACTGCTTTTCCTCTCAGATATCTGGATAGGGAAAGCCGTCCGGAAAGAAGAAATCACGGAAATGGCGAGGTTAACCTTGAGGGAAGCTGTCTGGTGTAAATTAAGCTTCAGAAAAGAGTTTTTTGTTCATTTTGGTTATGACTATTATATGTTTATTGGTACGAATAAGGATTGCCCCCAAGCCCGGAGGAATGTCCTGGAGGCGGGGCTGTTTGTTGAGGAGTTTCGATCTCCGTATTTAGCTTGAAGAGTAATTTTATAAAAAGGTGCCTGGTCCCTCTTTGAAGTATGAGGGGCCAGGCGCCTTTTTTGTAAACAAAAGTTGATATTGAATTTATATTAGAAATTTATAATGGGGAGCAAATAATAAAAAGGAGGCTATGTAATGAAAAGATGGCTGACCCCTATTACAGACTGGGTATCAACAAAACGGGGGATGTGGATCACAATCATAGTCTGGCTGGTGCTGATGATAGCTTTAAGTGCCGGGCCAAAGCTTGGCGACTATAAAGTGAGTAATTTTCAATCACTCCCTGATGAGGCGGCATCGATAATTGCTGAGAATAAGATAGAGGAGTTATTTCCAAATGAGCAGGGAACCCCAGGAATCCTAGTTTTTCATAATAAATCCGGTGATATTCAATTAGATGAAGTCAATGAGATTGTGAAAGGAATTCTTGCAGAAGATATTAAAGGGATTGATCGAATCGTTGATATCAGCAAGCTTCCTCCCCAGGCATTGGAAGGGTTCATTTCCGTAGATGAATCAACGGTAATTGTCCCGATGGAATTGGAAAAAGGTCTTGGAAGCAAGGATTATTCAGAAATTAACGATA
Source organism: Bacillus infantis NRRL B-14911 (assembly GCF_000473245.1). Taxonomy (NCBI): domain Bacteria; kingdom Bacillati; phylum Bacillota; class Bacilli; order Caryophanales; family Bacillaceae; genus Bacillus; species Bacillus infantis. The sequence goes on along the minus strand of NC_022524.1, from coordinate 4,758,713 downwards.
GAGCATCAAAAATCGGCAATGAAATTGCGGATACATTAGAAAGCACAAAATTCTATATTACAGGGCCAGCGGGAATTGCAGGAGATACAACGAAGCTGTTTGAACAGGCAGATGTCGTGTTGCTGCTAGCAACGATTGTGATTGTATTGGTGCTGCTGATTGTCATTTATCGTTCGCCGCTGCTGGCGTTCATCCCGCTTCTGGCTACGATCATCGTCTACCAGGTGGTAAATCAGAGTGTTGCACTGATGGGGGCTGCCGGGCTGGAAATCAATAACTCGACGACTTCCATTATGAGCATCCTGCTCTTCGCGGCTGTTATTGATTATTCTTTATTTGTGTTTTCCCGTTATCGTGAAGGGCTTAATGAAGTGGAGAGTAAATATACGGCGATGAAAAATGCCATGCGCGCTACGGGTGAGCCAGTCTTTTTCGCGGGCGGTACAGTGATGGCCGCCATGCTGGTCTTATTTTTCGCTAATTTCCGTGATTATCAGAACTTTGCCCCGGTATTCGGGCTGGCCATGTTCTTTATTATGCTTGCTTCCATTACGCTTGTACCTGCGTTATTTACCCTATTTGGACGTAAGGCGTTTTGGCCGAAGGTGCCGAAATATGGGGATAAAAAGGGTCTGAAACACACGTTTTGGAAATCGATTGCAAGGCTGGTGGTCAGAAAACCATGGATTAGCGGCGGTTTGACAGGGATTTTCCTGGTTGTGACAGCAATCAATGTGATGAACATTGAGTTTGAATTCGATACAGTGAAGAAGTTCCCTGAAGATTTGCCGTCCCGAGTCGGATATGAAATTGTGGAGTCCCAGTTTGATAAGGGAGAGCTTGCTCCTTCTACTTTGCTCATTGAAAGCAGTGAGTCCCTGTCGAAGGAAAAGACGGACGAAATCAAAGCAGAATTGGAAAGTCTGGACGGCATCGCATCAGTCCGGAAGGATGGACAAACTGAGGATGGCAATGCTTTAAAGTTGAGTGTGGCTTTATCGATGAATCCCTATTCAAGAGAGGCAATTGATTTTATGGAGAATCTCCAGGAGTCATCACCAGAAATGCTCCGGAATCTTTCTATTGACGGGGAAGCGTATTATGGAGGAGTTACGGCAAAGCTGGTTGATGAGAGAAATGTAAATAATAAAGATATTGTGATGATCATGATCCTTGAAACGGTCTTAATTCTGGGTCTCCTAATAGCCCTTACCCGTTCTATTAAAATGCCTATTTATATGGTGGGGACTATCCTGCTGTCATATGTTTCTGCATTGGGTCTTGGAAGCTTCCTGGTAGATGTTCTGTTCGGTTTCGATGCGATAAGCACCCGCGTGCCTGTTTATGCCTTTATCTTCCTGGTGGCATTGGGAGTGGATTATAATATCATTCTTGTTTCCCGTTTTATGGAGGAAAGAAAGGCCCATGGTGTAAAAAAGGCCCTGGAAATTGCCATGACCAATACGGGCGGAGTGATTTCATCTGCTGGTATTATCCTGGCTGCCACCTTTGCGGCCCTGACAACGATGCCGATTGCTGATTTATTCGTATTTGGCTTCATGGTCGCAGTCGGTATCCTGATGGATACTTTCCTGGTTCGGGGAGTGCTGCTGCCAGCTTTGATATTAGCATTTGAGAAAGATCATCAGACCTCTCATAATAATCAATAGCACAATGGCGAAGGCAGTCCGCCGTATTCGCCAATAGGAGGTCCGTTCATGAAAATCATGGTTGTAGATGATGATGTCTATATTCAAAAGCTTGTTTCCATCCATTTGAGCCGGAAAGGGTACCAGGTAGTCAAAGCGAATGATGGAGAAGAAGCTTTGAAGATATTAGAAGGGATGAACGTTGATTTAGCGGTGGTCGATGTGATGATGCCGGGAATGGACGGGTTCGAACTGACGAAGATTTTGTCAGAGGATTATGATATACCTGTGATTCTTTTGACGGCAAAGGGACAGCTGGATGATAAGGAGCGGGGCTTCTTGTCCGGATCGGAAGATTATATTGTTAAGCCCTTCGAGGTGAAGGAGCTGTTGTATCGTGTAGCTGTTGTCCTGCGGAGGATGGAGCGGGCAATGGAAACAGTGATCAAGGCGGGGAATATGGTGCTGGATCGCAAGAACTTTGAGGTGATGATCAATCAGGAGACGATTCTTTTTCCGCTGAAAGAATTTGAATTGCTGAGCATTCTTGCTTCCCGCATTCCAAAGATTGCCCCGCGGGCCTTATTGATTGAGCAGGTATGGGGAATTGATTATGAAGGAAGCGAACAAACACTGAATACCCATATCAATCGGATCCGGGATCGCCTCAGGAAACATGGGGCGACGGTTGAGATTCAAACCGTGAGAGGGATTGGCTATAAGCTGGAGGCTATCGGATGAGGACGCTGTACCGGAAGTTTGTCGCTGCTGCCCTCTCGATCCTGGCTATCAGTATTATCACCGGTTTCTTCCTGGCAAACTGGGTATACACGGCCACGACCAAGCAGAAGATCGACAGCCAGAATGTCGAGATTGCAGAGGAGATCGTCTCGAGCATCGAAGGAATGCCAGGCCACCAAACTGCCCTGATATCCTATTTGGAATCGGTAGGGAAGCTGGGATATCAAGTGCTCGTGTTGAATGAGGAAGGGGAAAAACAGTTTTTTGGAGAGGCGTTTTCGAAGACAGATCTTCCAGGGGAAGCCCGGAAAGTATTGGATAAAAAAGAGATTTATCACGGGATGAGTGACGATTCCAGCCAATCCTTTATGATGGGCCACTTTTCTAATGATGTAGGGAATACGGTCGGGGTGCCGTTTACTTCTGATGGCCAGCAGTTCGCATTGTTTATCCGCCCAAATAACAAACTGCTTTTCTCTGATATCCATATGATTCTTGCCTGGTTCATTCTGGCTGTTTCGGTCGTCAGCATCATCGGAATGATTTGGTTTGCCAAGCATCTGATCCAGCCGATTACACAGCTGACAGAGGCGGTCAAAGAGTTGACCCGTGAAAACTTCCATTATGACCTGACGATCAATCGCCGGGATGAAATTGGCCAGCTTGCACAAAGCTTCACCACCATGCAGAGGCAATTACAGCATAATGATGAAGCCCGGAAATCCTTCATCAGCAATGTATCCCATGATTTCCAGTCACCGCTTATGAATATTCAGGGATATGCCGAACTTTTGAAGTTAGATGTGAATGAGACTGAACGGGTACAGTATTTGGAGATCATCAATGATGAATCAAAGCGGCTTTCTCATTTGACCAAACAATTATTGATTATGACCTCTTTGGATCAAAACGCGTACCCTATGAAGGTATCAGAGGTGCGGGCAGATAAGCAGATTAAACAGGCAATCCGCAGGTATCAATGGCTGATAGAGGAAAAAGAAATAGAAGTCTCGTATAATCTCGAACATTGTGTATTCAAATATGATGCCGAGCTGATGACGAATGTATGGGATAATCTCATGACCAATGCCATCAAGTACAGCAGTCCGGGAGACAGCATGTGGATTGGTTTGGAGAAAAGAGAAACAGACCTTGTGATTACATTTAAAGACACGGGGGCAGGGATGTCGGAGAAAGAGATGGATCAGATCTTTGACCGTTTTTATCGTGTTGATTCAGCGAGGAAGAAAGGAGGGACCGGCCTCGGTCTCTCGATCGTCAAGCAGATCATCGACCTGCATGATGGGAAAATCAGTGTTGCGAGCAAGCCTGGTGAGGGGACGGTTTTCACAATCACCCTTCCAGTTATATAAAAAAGCATAGTGGGGGAGAGGAAAATGGAACAAATCTGGAGTCTGCGGTTAATTCGATTTGCTGCCATCTTTGGCGTCATTGGCACTTATTTGGGGTCTCATATGGCAGGTCAGATGGATTATGCCCTCAGGCCGGTCCATGCGCACATTCTGCTGGTCGGCTGGCTTTCCGTATTCGCATGGGGAATATTCTATAAAGCTTATAAGATTAAATATAAAAAGCTGGTAGCCATCCATAGTATGCTGGGAATGGCGGGAGCATTGGGATTGACCGCAGGCATGTGGATGTACAACTTAAATCCCTTTCAGCTGAATGAAACATTTGTCATGGTCTTTTTCATCGTGGGCGGCACACTGCTCCTGCTGGCATTTTTATTATTTGTCGTTATTACCTTTATGGTGGAGAACCACGGGGACAGACCCCATGGCTCTTTTTGAAGCTTGGCCACGGGACCTGTCCCCGTGGCCTTTGTTTTAATCGTAAATAACAGCTTTTCCTTGTTCACGCAGCTTTTTTAAAGAGGCTAGCATATGATTTATTTCTTCGTCGGAATGTCTTTCCCATGTGCTTAGTTCTGCTGTTATTTTCAAAGGGGATTTAGACCTGTAAGAGCGAGTCGGATTGCCGGGAAATCTTTTGTCAGTTAAGTTTGGATCATTTTCAAACTCACCTAATGGTTCTACAATATAAATTCTTTCTTTTGAAGAGGATGCTGCTAATTCAGCGCCCCATTTGGCAGCATCCAATGTTGCAGTAAAGTATATATAATTTGATTTTTTATCCTGGTAATTTGATATGTGCTGCGGTTCTAATAAATCTCCAATTTTTAAGGCTGCTTTCGTGCCATGAAAAAAAGGTCCGTGATCTAAGACAGCTTTTTTGTCACTCATACGGATACACCTCTTATTTTAGATTTGTGATAACAGTATATTACTTGAACACCAAAATAAGAAGAGCCAGGGGGACAGGTCCCTTGGCTCTTTTTGAGGATGGGCCAAGGGACCTGTCCCCTTGGCTCCACCGCGGCCTTTCCTTTATGCTATAGTATTCTGGTATTCTAAAGGAACGGAGTGATCGTATGAACTCGACAGCAAAAGAAATTATCTTGATTATTATCGGATCCCTGTTCTTTGCACTTGGGGTGAATCTGTTCGCAATCCCAAATGAGCTGGGCGAGGGCGGCGTGACGGGGATCTCCATGACCCTCTTTTATGTATTGGACTGGTCCCCGGGCTACACGAACTTTGTGATGAACGGGATTCTGCTTGCCATCGGCTATAAAGTGCTTAATAAGCGGGTGACGTGGTACACCTTGCTTGCCATCTTCTTTACATCTGTATTCCTGCACTTCACAGAAGATATGGGGCGCTCGCTGGATATCATGCTGGGTACGGTATTCGCTGGTGTATTCATTGGCATCGGCCTTGGAATCGTGCTCCGATCCGGCGGTACGACGGGCGGGTCGACCATTGTTGCCCGCATGCTCAACCAGCGATTCGGCTGGGCCGTGAGCACGACCATGTTCGTGTTCGACATTCTCGTTGTTCTCGGATCGGCCTTTGTCATTGGGATTGAGAATACCATGTACACCGGGATCTCCATCTACATCAGCACCAAAATTCTTGATTATCTAATCGACGGCTTTGACACCCGGAAAGCCGTCACCATCATCTCCCCCTATACTGAGAGCATTGCTGAAAGAGTCAGCGCCGAAATGGACCGGGGAGCCACCATCATTAATGCACGGGGCCACTACTCCAAAGAATCCAAGGACATACTCTACGTGGTCATAAACAAGCAGGAGCTCTTCCTTCTCAAGAAGATGATCCAGCAGATCGATGAAAAAGCCTTCGTCGTGGTGCATGATGTGCGGGATGTGTTCGGTGAAGGATTTACATTTCCTAAAACATGAGCCAAGGGGACAGGTCCCTTGGATCTTTTTTCATTTGAGCCGCGGGACCTGTCCCTGTGGCCCTGTTGTTTCCGTGAGGATGAATTTAAGGTCGATCAGATTGAACTGAATTTAGGTCCATATTATTCGGCATACAATGAGGTGCTAATCCGGCATACTAAACCATCTGGCGAACTTATTCCGGTTATGTATCAAGCGATAAACATATACTCAGAAATGCTGAACGTGACAATGCAGTAGTAAAGTATTTTATAAACATAAAGATCTATCAACAAAAGAATTGCTAATAAGGCTGGTTGAACTTTTCCCAACCGCAGGCTACGGAGATTTACAATCTATAGAGTTAATAAAAAACCAAGGGGACAGGTCCCTTGGCCCTTTGTGAAGCTGGGCCATGGGACCTGTCCCCCTGGCTCATTCAACAATGCTTTTTTCAATGATAAGATACGTACTATCTGCTATCTGCTGATAAGTAGTGTCATTCGGATGGAAGACATCGCTGGACAGGTCGCGTTTGGCATCAATGACGAGATTGAAGGTATCGACGACTTGAATGCCGTATTTCAAGCCCAGTGTGCGGGCTGATTCATTCCATTTTTGTATGATAGAATCGAATGATTCTCCGTCTGGTGATTGCTTGAATGGATTATACAGCCCCGTATAGAGGGTGACGGCATCGGGATTGATTTCGCGAATGTTTTTAAAGACTTTTTCCAGGTTGGGGATTTCGGTTTCCAGGATGCCGAGCGCGGTCTCTTCTGAATAATTGCTGAAGATTTCCCCGCTGTTAAACAGGTTGTTTCCCCCGATTGTAATAGTAATGATTTTGGCCTCTTTAAGCGTTCTCTGGACTTCCTTTTGTTCCAGCTGCTCCAGCAGGTCCTCGATTCTGGCGCCTCTTATGCCAAGGTTCTGATAGCGTTCAACGAGGTTATTCTCTTTGAGCTGATTCCCGGTCAGCGAGACAAAGCCTTCACCTTTTGATGAGCCAACACCTCTTGTTAATGAATCTCCGAGTGCAATATAAGTGTCGCCCGGGGTAGCAGGCGCTTCTTCTGATTTCGCCAATATCTGCGCCTGGGGAGGATTGGTAATATCCATATAGGCGCTGACAAGGCCGTAGCCAAACAGAACTGTCAAGCCAAGGGATAGTGTGATAAACAGCGGCCATTTCCATTTTTTCATCGTTTGACCTCTCCTTCTATCTTGATTGTATCAATCTTTTCCTTTATTGAGTATTCAAAAGAGTCACTGCCTGATTTTTTCGCTAAAATAGAACTTAGGGTGATGCTATGAGCGTAAAACCAACTGTTAGATTGGAAAATGTAACGAAAATCATAGGAAAGAAGACGATTATTGATCAAATATCATTTGAGATTTATCCGGGGGAAGTATTTGGGTTCCTGGGTCCAAATGGCGCCGGAAAAACGACTACCATCCGGATGCTTGTCGGACTCATCAAGCCAACGTCCGGGAAGGTTGAGATCTGCGGCTTTGATGTCGGAAAGCAATTTGTGAAGGCGATGCAGCGCCTCGGTTCCATCGTCGAAAATCCTGAGCTGTATAAGTATTTAAGCGGCCGCGAAAACCTGCAGATCTTTGCGCGGATGCTGCCTGGAGTCGATGAAGAACGGATACAGGAAGTCATTGACCTGGTTGATCTGACAGCAAGGGTTGATGATCAGGTGCGGACCTATTCGCTGGGTATGCGGCAGCGCCTGGGAATTGCACAAGCCCTGTTAGGCCGTCCTGATGTGCTTATACTGGATGAGCCTACAAATGGCTTGGACCCTATGGGAATAAAAGATCTTCGCACATTCATCAGGAAGCTGGTCGATGAAACAGGTCTTTCCGTTCTTGTATCGAGTCATATTTTAAGTGAGATTGAACTGCTGGCCGATCGTGTGGCGATAATGAGCCACGGGAAGATTGTAAAGACCGGCAGCGTAAGCGATCTGGTCAATTCCCTGTCATCAGGTGTGGACTGGAGAGTCAGTGATTCTTTCCGGGCGCTCGCCATTTTGAATGAGTCTCCCCATGTCCAGGCTGCAGAGCTGTACGATGACCATACAATCCACACGCTTATGGACGAAAGTAAAACTTTCATTCTGAATGAAGCCTTATTGAAAGCTGGTATTGAGGTATGGACAATCGAAAGAAAAGTGCAGACATTGGAAGACCTATTTATTAGTTTGACAGGAGGCGATCATATTGTCTAATCCGAATATGGCGGGCCTGGTCCGCAATGAAGTAATGAAAATCGCCTCCAAAAAACGCTTGCCGGTTGTCATACTTATTTTGATCATTCTGGTCTCCATGTTTACATACGCACAATACCGGGAGATACAGGAGAAAATTGAAAAGCAGGGCACTCTGGACTGGAGGGTGGACCTGCAGCAGGAGATTGTCGACCGGCAAAACCGGCTGGCATCAAGCGGAATCCAGGACGAGTTCAGGGAGTTCCTGGAATTTGACCTCAAGCAAAAGCAATATTATCTCGACAATGATATCAACCCGAACTATCCCGGGGCCCCTACGTTTATACGAATCTTCTTCTCACAGGGACTTACACTTGTCCTGCCATTATTCATTATTATCATCATGGCTGATATCGTGAGCGGGGAGTACAATGACGGCACCATCAAAACCTTGCTGTCCCGGCCTGTCAGACGGTGGAAAATCCTGATGGCCAAATGGCTGACCGTTTTGCTGTATACATCACTGCTTATGGCGGCAACGGTGATTGTCTGTTATGCCGTGTCAGGACTCATACTTGGCTATGACGGATGGACAGCCCCAATATTAACCGGATTCCAGGTTTCGGCCACTGGCGAATTTTCAACAGAATTCATCCATACCCTGCCGATGTGGGAGTACTTGCTCATGACAGTCGGGCTTGCCTGGGTGGTAACTGCTGTGGTTGGAACCATCAGCCTCATGATCTCTGTGCTCGTGAAAAACACAGCGACTGGAATAGGCGCGATGATGGCGGTGTTAATCGCCGGCACCCTGTTGAGTTCCATCGGGTCGAGCTGGACAAGCTCCAAGTATCTGGTGAACCTGAACTTTGATCTGATCAACTATCTGGAAGGCCAGGCACCGCCGATAGAAGGAATGACACTGCCATTTTCATTGATCATCCTTGCCGTATGGACGGCTGCCTGCCTGGCTGTGGCATTCTGGAACTTTACTCAGAAGGATATGTATTAATGAGCCAAGGGGACAGGTCCCGTGGCCCATTTTGCTGAGAACCGAGAAACCCTATCCATGTGGCATCTAGTCTAAAGAAGGGAGAGAATTTATTGAGTGATAAACTTTACAATCTCATAAAAGTAATTTGTTTGGCAGTTATCGCCTTATCCAGTGTAATGATTGCGTTGGAGCTTATGAATATTAGACAGATCCTGCATTCGATTGGCCATTAGGTCCCAACAGGTTTACGGGCGAGTGTATAAGCTGGTTAGCAGAGATAATGCTGTAGAAATCGGGGTAGCTGTTGCTATTGGCCTGTTTGGTAATCAAGGAAGAACAATGGGTGACGATTGCAATTATGATAGCGAAAAAAGGTGAAATTACGGGTTGTCCATTTGCTGCCAGCAAGGCGGCTTTTTTTTATACCGAAAAATAAATGACCCAAAAATTGGAAACCTTTAGAGCTTGTGTCCGTATAAATTAGTCAAAAGAAAAAAGGCGGGTGGTTTTTTTGGAAGTTATACAAGGAAAAGATTTAAAGCCGAAGTTTTTTGCTCTCGGCCTGATATTAGCCGTCAGTTGTTTGCCAATCAGTGTTTTAGGCGTTAATGCAATTCAGAAGTTTTATTTTCAGCCTGATTATCATCTGTTTTTCAGTATACCTAAGACAGCATATCTCCTGTTTATCATCGGATCTTCCATCCTCTTTGTTATTCTGGCTTTACTTTTAAGTATAGCCGATTCAAAGTTTTAGCCTCTGCTGATTCTATCCAATATCCTCTTATCTGCGATTGCAGTCTTCTTCCTTTGGCAGTCTTTTCAAACCCATTCTTATCTGACCGAGGAGGGGTTAAAGGTAAAGGCGCCTTTTGCCCGCGAACAGAACTTTGAATGGGACAGCATTCAAAAAGTCACACAAATAAGCAAACACGGAGTTCCCTATAGATTAGAGTTTCATATAAAAGATGCCGGGACACATAAATTTGACCTGCAAAGTGAATTTAATGTGAAGAGAAGCGCCTTTTATTCGCTGCTTGCTGAACAGAATGTTGAGATTGAAAGCAGGCAGCCGGATTAAGAAGCAGCCTGCCTTAAAGTTCATGGCTGCTGCTGGGCCAAAAGGTGATCACAATTTTATGCCGGCCGGGGTGCCGGATGGTCAGCTTAGGGAGAAATAAAGAACAAAAGAGAGGGGATTTCCATGGAAAAAATCTTAGTGAAAACAGGAATCTATTCATTTATTATTCCATTTTTTATATTGGTGGCTTTTATGAAAAGGGTAGATGAAAGAACCAATTTGGAGGGATACACTTCAACTATCGAAACGCCATACGCAGAATACTTCTTTACTATATTCCGCTATTCTGTGATTGCTTCCCTTATTGCGGTAGGGGTGACATTTGCTTACTTGATGTCAGAAAAGAAAAAAGAAAATGAAGAGGAGCAAGGGAAGTGACCTTTCGCCTTGTCTGCTATTTAAGCAGGACTTATTAACGTTTTGGTGAAATTCTATACTGAATCAGCCTTTAAAAGGAGGACAGGAATGAACCGAACTGAATTTCTGTTAAGGATGCTTGATACTACCTTCAACAAGGAGAACTGGTATGCGCCATTGAAGCCTGCCATAGAAGGGCTATCCGCTGAACAGGCCAGCTGGAAGCCGGAAGGGGCTGCGGTAAAATCCATATGGGAGAATGTAAACCATCTTATCTATTACAAAGAGAGACTTGCGGCGAATCTAGCGGGACGGGAGTGGACTCGAAATCTTGATGGTGATGAAACTTTTGCTCTCACCGGCCAAGTAAATGATGAAAAGGTATGGAAAGCAGTCATAGAACGGGCAGAACTGGCCCATCACAGCGTAAGGAAAGCAATCATCCGGATTACGCCTGAAAGGCTTGAACAAAATGACCTTGAAGAAAAACTCTTAGACATCATGCTGCACGATGCTTACCATACCGGGCAGATTATTCAATTAAGGAAGATGCAAGGAACCTGGCCTTCTCAGCGCTAACAGTGGGCCAAGGGGACAGGTCCCTTGGCTCTCTCCTTAAAAATGGGCCAAGGTACCTGTCCCCATGGCTCAAAAAAAAATCTTTTAAATAGTTGTTGACTTCCATTCCCAATATATGATAAATTTATCTCGAATTAAAGATAATTTATTTCGGAATAAACATCGCAGCTTATTTTTTTGACAACATGTCTCGAATTCGAGATAAATAAAAATTATATTTTGGAGGAGATTTTAAATGGCAAAGTGGACAGTAGATCAATCGCATTCAGCAGTAGGTTTTGAAGTGAAGCACATGATGGTTTCAAAGGTGAAGGGTTCTTTTGATTCTTATACAGCAGATGTGGAAGCAGCAGATTTAACAGATCTGACAACAGCTTCAATCGCATTCACATTCGATGTTGCAAGCATTAATACACGCAGCGAGGACCGTGAGAACCACCTGAAGTCAGCTGATTTCTTTGATGTTGAAAACTACCCGACGATTGATTTCAAATCAACAAACATCGTAAAAGACGGCGATGATTTTAAAGTAACAGGCGATTTAACTATCAAGGGCGTGACAAAGCCGGTCACTTTTGATGTAGAATACGGCGGCAAAGGAACAAACCCTTGGGGCGTTGAAGTATACGGCTTTGAAGCAGCAGCAAAAATCAACCGTGAAGAATTCGGCCTGACTTGGAACGCAGCACTTGAAACTGGAGGCGTACTTGTAGGCAAGGATATTAAAATCAAAGTGGAACTAGAAGTAAATCCAGCAGCATAATTAAGAGTTGAAATGGAAGAGCTGCCGGTTAAGGAGAAAAACGTATGAATGATAAGTTGAAAGCTGTAACGGTCATACTACGTGCTTCCCAAGCTATACAAGAAGCGATTCGCAAAGATGCAGCCAACTACGACTTGAATCCTACGGAATTCTCTGTTCTTGAGCTCTTATACCATAAGGGTGATCAGCCTATTCAGATGATTGGCAGGAAAGTTTTGATCTCGAGCAGCAGCATTACCTACGTGGTGGATAAATTAGAGCAGAAAAATTATGTGAGGCGCCAGGGGTGCCCAGAAGACCGCCGGGTCATATATGCGGTGCTGACAGCTGAGGGGAAGGCTTTGATGGATCATGTCTTTCCCCGGCATGAAAGCAAAATGGGTGAAGTGTTTGATGAGTTAAGTGCGGATGAAGTCAATCAAACGATTGATTTAATGAAAAAAATCGGCTGCAGGGCAGAACGCATTTAATTTTTTTTTGAAAACATATCTCGAATTCGAGATATGTTGAGCCAAGGGGACAGACATATTGGCCCAAATGAGCCGAGGTACCTGTCCCCCAGGCTCTGGAGATATGTTGGAAGGGGAGCTATTCTATGGGTTTTCTAAATAAACTATTTGGAACAAAAAAAGAGGAGGAAGAAACAATGACAAAATTAAACATTGGTATCATTCTAGGTTCTACACGTGAAGGACGGGTAAGCCCGCAAGTAGGTGCGTGGGTGAAAGAAGTAGCTGACAAGCGCGGTGACGCGAACTATACCATCATTGATATCGCTGACTACAAGCTTCCATTGCTTGGCGAAGCGGGCGCAGATGCTTCTGGGGCTGCTGCATGGTCAGAAATCGTTGCCGCCCAGGACGGATTCATTTTCATTGTGCAGGAATACAACCACTCTATCACAGGCGCACTGAAAAATGCACTGGATTACCTGCGTGTTGAGTGGAACAATAAAGCAGCCGGAATCGTTTCTTACGGTTCAGTAGGCGGGGCGCGAGCTGCAGAACACTTGCGCGGCATTCTGGGTGAATTGTCAGTAGCTGACGTCCGCGTACATCCGGCACTGTCTTTATTCACAGACTTTGAAAATGGCAATCAGTTCAAACCAAAAGAAGTACAAGAGGATTCAGTCAATCAAATGCTGGATCAACTGATCCCTTGGTCCACAGCTCTTTCCACAATCCGCTAAGCGGCAGAGCCTATTATATACAGGTGCAGCTTAATGCACCTGTATATATTCTAAATATAAAAAAGGGTATAAAGGTTGAGCAGATCCTGTCAAGCCGATTGGTCGATGTGCTCAGAAGTTATACGGCGGCAGAGCCAAGGGGACAGGTACCTTGGCCCAAGTGGGACGAGGGACCTGTCCCACTGGCTCAAAACGAAAGGAGAATATATATGAAAAAAGAGATAATGGGTATTCATCATATTACGGCGATTGTAGGGCATCCGCAGGAGAATCTAGATTTTTACGCAGGGGTGCTGGGCTTGCGCCTGGTCAAACAGACAGTGAATTTTGACGATCCGGGCACATATCATCTTTATTTTGGAGATGAAGGCGGGAAACCTGGGACTATCATCACCTTCTTCCCATGGGCCGGTGCCCGCCAAGGGGTTATTGGGGATGGTCAGGTTGGTGTGACATCATATATGGTTCCAAAGGGTGCCATGAGGTTCTGGGCAGAGAGGCTCCAGAAGTTTGAAGTTCCTTTTACGAAAATCGAGCGCTTTGGTGAGCAATACTTGGCATTTGATGACCCTCATGGGCTGCATCTTGAAATTGTGGAAAGAGAAGAAGGGGAAGCGAACGCATGGGAATTCGGCGGCATTACTCCTGAAGTGGCGATCAAGGGCTTTGGGGGCGCGACGCTGTTATCGGCGGAGCCTGCAAAAACTGCTGACCTCCTGGAGAATGTTATGGGGCTTGAAAGAGTTGGTGTGGAAGAGGATATTGCCCGCTTCCGCTCTTCCGCTGATATCGGCAATATCATCGACCTGAAATTGACTCCGGCCGGCCGCGGCCAGATGGGTGTCGGAACGGTGCACCATATCGCCTGGCGGGCAAGTGATGACGAAGATCAGCTGAGCTGGAGAAATTATATTGCTGAGAAAGGATATGCTGTCACCCCAGTAAAAGACCGAAATTATTTTAACGCGATTTACTTCAGGGAGCATGGAGAAATTTTATTTGAGATAGCGACAGATCCTCCAGGCTTTGCACATGATGAATCACAGGCTACAATGGGAGAGAAGCTGATGCTTCCCGAGAAGTATGAGCAGTTCAGAGAGCAGTTAGAACATAGTCTAATCCCGATTAGTGTAAGAGAATTAGATTAACTTGCAAAGGAATGATTCAAATGCTTTCCATCGATCCTGCCAGCCTGCCGGAAAGAGAAAATTACAAATTTCTCATCGGCAGCATCATCCCGAGGCCCATTGCTTTTGTGACTACCCTCTCAAAGGATGGTGTGGTGAACGGTGCACCATTCAGCTATTTCAACATTGTCTCGGCCAACCCGCCCATGATATCCCTATCCATCCAGCGTGCGCAGGGAAGGCAGAAGGATACAGCCAGAAACATTCTCGAGTCAAAGGAATTTGTGGTTCACATCGTTGATGAGCTCAATGTCGAAAAGGTCAATCAGACAGCGGCCAGCCTTCCTCCTGACCAGAGCGAAATAGAGGCAGCAGGTTTTACAGCAGAGGCAAGCGAAAAAATAGCAGTACCTGGCGTAAAGGAAGCAAAAATCCGGATGGAGTGCGTGCTGGAACATGCCCTGGAGTTAGGCGGTACAGACTTACCTGGTACCGACTTTATCATCGGCAAGGTTGTACAATTCCATATAGAAGAAGATCTATATGACAAGGGACGTATCGACCAGAAGGGGCTTGCTGCCGTCAGCAGACTGGCTGGGAATGATTATGCCAGGATTGGGGAAGTTTTTACGATTGAGCGGCCAGAATAATAAAAACAATCAGGACCCTAGCTTCAATATTAGGGTCCTTTATTTTGCTGCTAAAAATGCTGTGGCCGTCAATTTGGCTGAAGCAGTTCCTTACAGAGATAGCTACAATGAAACTCCATTTAAATATTCTCATTAGTTATCTAAAGATTTCTTCTTTTTCTCCAACACGAACGTGTATTCGTGTATAATTGATAAAAATGTGAGGAGGATTTTGTATGAATTCAATCGATTTAGTCATTTTAAACTTAAACGAAGTCAGAAGAAGAAGCATTAAAGTCTGGACTACTATTCCTGATGAGAAACTCTTTTGGAAGCCTGATAATGAAGCATTGAGTTGTCTGGAAATGATTCGGCACGTATTAGAAAGTGAACACTACTATCACTTGGCTATCAAAAATAGAGGAAGTTTAACCGCTTATGATTCACCGTACGAAAACCGCCCGTTCATATCGGTACAAAATGAATTGGATTTTGCAGAAACTCACAGAAGAGAATTTATAGATAATATAAAATCATTTTCTGAGGAAGACTTGGAAAATGTTAAAATTGACCGCTCAGAGTCAGGGTACATAAGAGACTTAGGTGACATGCTATTGCGGGTAGCTTATCACGAATCCGTTCATACTGGGCAGTTATTAGATTATTTAAGAACCGCAGGGGTCCCGAGAATCAGGATCTGGGACTAATCCCACTATTGGTGCTGAATGAATCTTTAATTTCTGTTGAGGAATAGTGGTAGACCCCGCATATTTTATGGCTTTACCAAATGTGGGGTCAGGTACCTATTTCGCTGCAGGTTTATATCGTAAAGGAGTTAGATTTTAAATTTGCTGACTAACTCTTTCAAATCGTCCGCCAGATTAGACAGTGCTGAGGCGGATGCAGCTATTTCTTCCATTGATGCAAGTTGTTCCTCTGCTGACGCTGCTACATTCTGTGAATGCATCGAGGTTTTTTCTGATATGTTAATTATGCCAGCCACTGTTGCTGATACTTCTTGTGTACTTGCCGATATTTGTTCAGAAGTGGCTGCCATATCGTTGGTTTCTTCTGTTAATCTTCCCATATAATCAAGAATTTCCTTGAAGTTATCACTTGTCTGGTTAACAATGGCTAATCCTTCTTTTACATAAACAGAAACCTGTTCTATAGACCCGTTGGACTGCTCCATGTCTTCTTGTATCGTCTTAATGAGCGCTGAAATCTGTGAGGAAGATTGCTGGGATTGTTCCGCCAGTTTCCTGACTTCATCTGCTACTACGGCAAATCCTTTCCCATGCTCCCCAGCTCTGGCTGCTTCTATTGCTGCGTTTAATGCCAGTAAATTAGTTTGATTCGCAATATCTGTGATTGCTTTCGTTATTTCTTCTATTTCCTGAGATCTGTGTTCTAGTGATTTTATGATTTCTCCACTAGCTGCAACAGAGCGATTAATTCGATTGATCTGCTTAACCGTATTGCTGACAAACACTCCGCCTTCTTTGGCTTTTTCAACTGCCCGAACACTTACTTCGGAAACCACAGAAGCATTTTCGGCAATGGAGTGAATTCCTTTAGCGACTTCATCCAGAGCCAATGAGCTCTCTTGCACACTTGTTGTAGAATGTTCCGCGCCGTTAGCTACTTGCTGAATCGATTCTGTTATGGTCTCTGTTGCGATACTTGTTTGTTCAGAGCTTGCAGTCAGCTGTTCAGATGAAGATGCCAGCTGTTCAGTTGTAAAAATAACCTCATGAACCATCGTTTTAAGATTTTCAGACATCTGGTTGTAGCTTGCAGATAAAGAGCCCAGTTCATCTCTTGAGCGGTCATTAATCTTCGCAGTAAACTCGCCTTTGCCCGCCATTTCAAGGGCATTTGCAATATTGGCAAGTCTCTTTTTCATCTTATGGGTAAACCAATAGACGATTATAGAAGCTAAAACAGCCATAACCAATAAAGCAAATAGGAGCTTTGACAAAACAGAAGAAAGTATTTCATTTATTTTTTCTTCAGAGGCACCAACATAGAAAATTCCGACGACTTCCCCTGAAGCAGCCTGTAAAGGCATATAAGCTGTTTGATACGTATTGCCGGCTACATTTGCCTGGCCGTAGTAATTTGTCTTATTTTTAATCACAGTATTAACCACTTCAGGGGACGCTCTTGTGCCAATGGCACGTTCGCCATCTATCATTACATTTGTCGTTATACGGGTATCACCGAGGAATATTGTGACGGTATCTCCTGTATCTTCCGCAATCTCATCTACTATTTCGTAGTTATCATTTAATAAAGCAGAACCTTTATAAAGTTTATTTCCCCGAACTTCCCAATCTCCAGGATGTATATTATTGATATACCTATAAGCTAACCTCAGATCTCCTTTTGCTTTCTCGGTTGCAAATTCTTGGACTCCCTTTGTAACCTCTTGTTTTACAACAAATCCAATAACTGCAGATAAAACAAATATGATGGATATGACAATTAGGTTTATTTTTGTCCCTAATTTAAATTCGAATTTTTTCATTCTTCCCAAATGTACCTTCTCCTTATTCAATCTCAATTTTAGAAATATCCTAAAGGTACTATCGGTCCATAACTGTTAATTTTAATAAGAAATATTTGGTTTGAAAAAATAAGGGTTTTTTTATATGCCCAGCCTAACTGGAGTTAGGGGAGCCGGTTGAACAATTAATCATAATGGAAGTTTTTGAGGAAATTAAAATGAGTAATATGCCTGAAGCAAAGGGTTATATATTGGGGTTTTCTTACAGTATTAATATAGCTCGATCTCTTGTTGCTTTTCATAAGCGTGAAAAAGATAAAGGATGTTATCTGATAAACGAGTCATCGTTGAGCCTCTCTTCTTACCACAGAGATTTCCTCTCCAAGTATCTTTCGGACCTTCAAAGTAACTATGACTCAGAGAGGACATTGGTTTTCTTCGTAATTCTTTCTTAATGGTGTGATGTCTATACTGGCTCTCGGCTTTTATTGAAAATAAATGCTTCCGCCTAAATTATCCTTCGTACTTTCCTTTAACGCTGAGGTATTTATTTTGCGACCTGTCCTGCTGTAGTGAAAATCAATCAATTTTCCCAGACCAAAGAAAAAGGCTCCAATTGCCAGCAGTATAATCCATAAAGGCATTCACCCACCTCCTTTTTCAATATATTAACATTTATTTCCTATGTACATTCCTGTTTATGTATTTTATTGGGATTTAATGCGTGGTGTTCTGAGCGGGCTTCTGTTTTAGTCTCATTTTATCAATCAGGCAGGAAGTCCGGTAATCGCAGCGAATAAGTCATTATCTTATCAAAGGAGTGTGGAAAGTATGGCTCATGCTATGGATGTGCTGGCCGACCAGCTGTCTGCAAATGCGAATGATCCGAGCTGGTATGTTCCCTTTTCAGAGTCAGTTGCAGACTTATCAGAGGAAGATGCCTTTTGGAAGCCCAATGAGGAGAGCAACAGCATTGCCGAAATGGTTCAGCATCTTCTTTATTGGAATGAAACCTGGCAAAAGAGATATAAAAAGGGTCATGTCAATGCAGTTCCGCCCATTGGCAGAAATGATGAAAGCTTTGTATTGCCGGAAAATATAACCTTCAGTGATTTAAAGGAGCGGCTATTAGAGGTTCTCTTGCAGTGGCAGAATCTTCTCTCCCAGGAAAAGCTAGAAAGTGAAGTGGAAGGTTTCCCTGAATCGGCGGAATGGTGGGCTATCATTGGGAATCTGTCCACACACAATGCGTACCATATTGGGCAGATGGTCTATGTGCGGAAGCTGCAGGGGAGCTGGATGAATAGTTAGGTTTTAATGGAGTTGAAATTAAAAACAGATATAAAATTGAGGAAAGAAGGAGGAAATTCTATGCTATTCATGCTCATTGTCAAAGCCTCAAAGAATTCGGAAGGACGTAATCTTCCCAGCCCTGAACTCATGGAAGCCATGACGAAGTACAATGAGGAATTAGTTAAGGCAGGCGTAAGGGTTATGGCGAAAGGACTGTATCCTAGTTCAGATGGAATGCGCATCTCATATCCGAAACCGGGGGAAGAGCCGGTGATAACAGAAGGTCCGTTTGCAGAGACGAATGAACTGATTGCCGGGTTCATTCTGATTGATGTGAAGTCGAAGGAAGAAGCCATTGATTGGGCCAAGAAGATGCCGGACCCGCAGGGATATGGGGAAGGGCAGATTGAACTGCGGCAGGTGTTTGAGTGAGGGGACAGGCTGACTGAGGAATAGAAGCAGGGTGTCTCGTTCATGCAAAAACCTATGCAGAGCATAAGGAAGGCGGACTGCTGCCTTCCTTATGCTTTTTATGGTTAAACAGTTTCACTATCCGGCTTTAGTGGCATGACTTCCCTTACAGCTTCTATGAAAGCTTGTATGATGGGCGAAAGCCATTTGTCTTTATGCCAGAGCATCTGTGTATACACGTGCAGGCCGGGAACTTCCCATGGAAGGGCTACAAGATCTCCGCGTTCAATCTCTGCCTTTACCGTGACTTCAGGAAGAAAGGCTATGCCGAGTCCTGTGATAGCGCATTGTTTAATAGCTTCGGCATTTTGAAATTCCAGATATGTAATACTATCAATGCCTTTTTTCTCAAATGACCGGTCGAACATATTCCGGTAGGTACAGCCCTTTTCATTAACCAGAAACACTTCGCCATGAAAATCTTCTTCCTGCAGGACAGACTGTTTCGCAAGACGATGATTCGGTTCGACGAGGAATAGGAATGTCTCTTCCGCCAAAGGCTCCACTTCAAGTCCTGTTGAGAGGATGGTTTCATCCAGCATAAAGACGACATCTGCTGCACCATCGAAGAGTGTTTGCTTGAGCTCAAGGTTGGAAACGGAGCGGAAGATGATGCGGACTCCCGGATATCGTGAACGAAACAGCTGGAAGACAACGGGAAGCCGATAGGCGCAAAGTACCTCGTTTGCACTTATCGTAAGCGTACCTGTTAGATTTTCATTGTCGTGAACGGCACTACGGGCTTCATCCAGTTTTTCCAGGACGCTTTGGATATGAGTCAAAAATTTTTCTCCTGCAGTGGTGAGAACCAGCTGCTTGCCCAGCCTGTCAAAAAGGCGGACACCCAACTCGTCCTCCAATGCTTTTATCTGCATCGTAACATTGGAGGGGACGTAGTTCAGTGTTTCAGCAGCACGGCTGAAATTCAATGTTGAAGCAACCGTACGGAATGTGTTCAATTGGCGCAATTCCATCTTACTGCCTCCTTTTACTTTCAATATTTTTGAACACTACTGTGAATTTCGTTCACTTTTCTTGAGGTTATCACAGGATTATACTAGCCACAAGAAATCCTTTTCAAAAATATTGGGGTTTCATAGTGAAGGGAGCGGAAAGATAATGGATTATGAAATTTATAATTTGGGGGACGTGACCCTGCAATCAGGAGTTACGCTGCCGAACGCATTTCTTGCGTATAAAACTTACGGGGAATTAAATGAAAAGAAAGACAATGTCATTGTCTATCCAACTGCTTTTGGCGACCAGCATGTTCAGAATGAATGGCTGATAGGAGAGGGCATGGCTCTGGATCCGCGGAAATATTTCATTATTGTTCCAAACCTGCTGGGAAATGGATTATCTTCTTCTCCCAGCAATACGCCGGCACCGTTTGACCGGTCTTCTTTTCCGCAGGTAACCATTTATGACAATGTTACATTGCAGCATCGGCTGGTCACCGAGAAATTTGGCATACAAAAAATTGCTCTTGTGCTTGGATGGTCAATGGGAGGCCTTCAGTCTTACCAGTGGGGCGCAAGCTACCCTGATATGGTGGAACGAATTGCACCATTCTGCGGAAGTGCAAAAACTTGGCCGCATACGTTTATGGTCCTGGACGGGATGAAAGCTTCGCTCATGGCCGCAGTTGGCTTTGATTCTAGTAAACTAAACGAGCTGACTTCTGCAGAAATGCGGGCTGCTGGCCATGTATATGGAGGGTGGGGATTATCACAGGCATATTACAGAGAGGCACTTTATCGTGAGATGGGGTTTGACTCATTGGAGGATTTTATAGCTGGCGTATGGGAAGACAGCTTTATGAAGATGGATCCGCATAATGTTCTGGCGATGCTATGGACGGGGCAGTATGCAGATATTAGTGCAAATCCAGCTTATAATGGAGACTTTGACCTGGCACTCCGAAGCATTAAAGCGCTTGCCTGCGTCATGCCAGGAAGCACAGACCTATTCTGTACAGCAGCCGATAATAAATACGAAGCAAGCCTTTTACCCAATGCTGTTTATAAGCCTATCGAGTCAATGTGGGGCCATTTTGCAGGGCGCGGAATCAACAGTCGCGATAATAAATTTATAGATGATAATTTAAAAAGCCTATTGTCGCTTGGTAAGGAGTAGTAAGACATTTGAGGGTTGCTCTTAAGCGGTTTTTAGAACAGCTGCCAGCCAAGGCGGCTGTTCTAGTTTTATAAAGGTGCAGTACCAGGAAGGATTGCCGTCTTTTTTGCATTGATGCAGCTTTTTCTTTTTTACATAAACATCCTTTTGGATAAAAAAGGAATTATCATACTCCTTCCAGAATCTATATATAAATCAACTATAGGAGCACCTGATATGCACACAATACCTAAACACATTATTGCGGTTTCGGCGCTTATTGAAAACGAAAAGAATGAAGTGCTGCTGGTTAAGGTCCAATGGAGAAAGGATACCTGGGAAATGCCCGGGGGCCAGGTGGAGCTTGGGGAGCCGCTTGATCAGGCAGTCGTAAGGGAAGTTCTTGAGGAAACCGGACTGCATATCAAGCCCGTTGGCATCACAGGTGTTTATTATAATTCGACCAAGCAGATATTATCTGTTGTTTTTAAAGCATGGCACATCAAAGGGGATATCAAAATCCCGCCTGAAGAGATAAGCGAAGCCAGGTTTGTGCTTTTAAATGAACATAATATTGGCCAATACATAACCCGGCCTCACATGAAATCACGGACACTGGATGCGATGAAAGCGAAGAATATCGTTCCTTATGAGACTTGGGAAATGGATCCTTATAACTTGGCAGGAAGGCTATATTGACCCTCTTTTTTTGCGAAGACAACCTGAAAAATTAAAGGAGCACCCCTATGATTCATTGGTTCCGCCACTTGCCCCAATTACATATGAACTCCTCTGAATGGACCCCTTTCATACAGAACAGCTGGTTCCGGGAACATTTTATGAAATTTGCTTATTTACTTCAGATTGTTATGTTTTTGGTGCCTGGCCTCATGGGAGGGCTGTTTACTGAATTACCCCTTTATATGCTCATTCTAATTGGAATTGCTGTCTTTATTGTTCATGAACTTCTGCACATTATCACCGTATATAAAGAAGGTGATATAAGCCTGACATTCAGCGGAACATTTTTTTGGCTGAATACCAATACCATACTATCAAAAAAAAGATTCCTGGTCTTTATGAGCCTGCCGTTTATAGGGTTGTCAGTGGTGCCAGCCATAGTGGCTCTTTTCGTAGCAAGAGAAATGCAAACGCTTCTCTTATTTGTAAGCTGGATTAATTTCATCATTTCAGCTGCAGATATCATTAATTCTTTCTTAATAGCAATCAAGCCGAAAGGCGCAGTGTTCTGCAGGGGGTATTACCGGATCGTTCAGATGAGGGAGCAGATTGTAGATGTAAGAGATTAAGACAGCTGGTGCAATCTTCAAAACCAACTGCAATCCGCGACCTATAGGAGGGATAGAATGGGTTTACTCATTACATTCATGAGCATATGGATCTTCACCTTCATGTTTGCAAGGCTGTTTAGTTTAGTTGGCGGCAACTGGAGCTTGTTTGCTAAAACGTATTGGCAAAATGACATAGTCATCTGTTTTGGACAGTCTCTCCTCATTACGTTATTGCTTGAAATGATGTAATGTCTGGGAATTTTATGCCATAAATATCTGGAAAAAATAATAAGCCAAGAGAATCATATCCCTTGGCCAATCTATATTACTGGTAATGTTTCAGCATCATGGGAGTATAGGAATCCAAGGGCAGGGGTCTTAAAGAGAGGGTCGTGTCATAGGAGTAAATATGGCTGCTTTGTGCCAGCTTAAGGCATTTATACATAGCTTTTCCGCCAACCGCATTTGCTGAATGAACGGTTATATGGTCTGCAGAGAGTTTTTCCCTGACCATAATATTGACCAGAAGCATACCGTTTTCTCTTTTGCTTTCCAGGTCATGGTCCAGTGATAAATGGCCAATTTCATAGGTGCGGAGAAGTTCTAAACATTCCACAATTGTATTCACATATACGAATCCATCCGGCGGTTTCCTATAGTCATCTAAGAATACATTGATTTTTTTCAAATTTCGCCCCCTTAATAAAGAGTGACTAAGAAAAGTTTCTTGTCCTTCATTAAAACCATAACACACCTTTCATGTATAGGCTAACATTCTTTACTATGGCAGCCAGTTAAACTACTAACGTAAACTCGACTGTTTTTACCAAATACTGTTACTTTGGCCTTGCCTCATTCGTATATTCATATATAAGAGCCCATACATACTAATCGCCATGTTAGGACGGGAGCTTTTCTGTCTGCGATTTTCATTTTTAGGGGGGATATAGTTGGAAATTAAATTTTCAAACAGGCCGAAGATATTTACTTTAGGGTTAATCTTTGCATTAGGTTGGCTTCCTCTGGGCTTTTTAGTCTTGATGTTTTATCAAAAAATAAATATATTCCCGGATACTGTTTATTTTCAGGATACGCCGAGTAAAGCCTATATGGTGAATATAGTGGGCGGTCTGCTTATAACAGCAGGTGTTCTGCTTTTCTTGCTTGAGAAGTTGTGGATAAAGGCTATTGGTGGGCTTGCCATATTGATTGCATTTATGCTTATATTTGGTGCCCTTCATACATACACCTATATTGATTCTACAGGGATTCACACTGCACCGCTGGAGGGATTTAAAGAAGAAGTAACTCTCTGGAATGATATTAATCAGGTTGTCATCGTCCTTGATAATGGCAAGCCCGAACAGCTGGAGTTTGAAAGTGAAAATGACACGTTTATCTATACATTAAAAGAATATATGCCCAGAATGAAGCTTAGAGAATGGTTAGATGGCATTGGTGTCAAATATAGCGAGAGGAATATGTGACGAATCACACTTCTTTACATACAGTCATTTTGATCCGGTCTGAATACTTGAAAGCAGAAGCAGCTGCCATCCAGGCGGCTTTTCTTGTTTCAGAAAAGGTACAGGTGTCTGGTCAATATTGGTATATTATAGTAAGGGCATCTTAAGAGGGGGAGATACGATGGAGAAAAAATTAAGGGCCATGCTCGTTTTTCCAGGGGTGTTATTAGTCTTATTCGCATTGAGCAATGATAGATACAGAGAGCTGATATACATCGCCTATATCTTACTGTCGTTAAATCTGATCATTCTGGGCATCCAGGCCTTCAAAGACAACAAAAAATCCACGTTTGCTTATGCTATTACAGCCATATCACTTTTAACCATTTTTCTTTCACTCAAAATGTTATTGTAATAACGGAATTTAAGCAGCAGCCAGGGGAGCTTTTTTTACCAAGAGTGGAGGTTCAGCTTAACTCATGAGTATTGTGCATATCAGAAAAATGGATGCTTCCAATGAATGTGAAGTCAGGAAGATCAAACTAAAGCCCGGACAGGAAAAATTCATTGAAACTGTTGATGAGTGTTTGGAAGAAGCAGGTACATACAGTGAATGGCAGCCAGTGGTTATATATAGTGATGAAGAAGTGATTGGTTTTGCCATGTACGGCTCTTTTGGACCCAACAAAGATACATGGATTGACAGAATCATGATCGATGAAAGATATCAGGGCAAAGGCCTGGGGAAATTGGCGATGTTAAAACTGATTGATATCGCTTCAAGACAATATGATGTAAATGTTATCTACTTAAGTATCAAAGAAGAAAACAGGACAGCTTATCGTTTATACAAAAGTATCGGTTTTGAGGATATGAACGAAATAGATCCTCAGAATGGAGAGCTTTTATTTAAGTATACAGTTTGAGTAAAAGCTGCTCCCTGCTTATAGGCATAAGGGCAGGTCTGCTGTCCCTGTTTTAAAGGAATGGGCCAAGGGACCTGTCCCCTTGGCTTTTTTTAATTTTAGAAGGGTAAGTTATTGACAGTGAAAAATAATTTGTGGTATTATTAAAAATTTGATTAAAATATACATGTGTGTTAAGATTAAGGAAGTTGCGATATGGAGGGGATTATTTGTTTCAAATTGACGATAATGTTGTTTATCCGATGCATGGGGTAGGGATCATTAAAGCGATAGAAGAAAAGGAAGTTTTAGGGGAAAAACAACAATATTATGTCATAAAAATGTTGGTCGGCAATATGGAAGTTATGATTCCTGCAGGTAAGATAGTGAATTCAGGTATACGTCCTGTTACTGACATCATTGCATTAAAGCAACTTATGAATATTTTCCAGAATGGGGAAACAGATAGATTACTGCCCTGGAAGCAGCGATTTAAAGTGAATACGGATAAAATAAAAACAGGGAAAATTCAGGAATGTACGGAAGTTGTACGCGATTTAATGCGTATGAAGAAAGAAAAAGCACTTAACACAAGCGAAAGACAAATGTTGAATAACGCACATGAAATTTTGATCAGTGAACTGGGATTAATGAAAGGAATCACTGAAAACCAAATAAAAAGTTTCTGTTAAAGCAGCCTTAAAATATCCTTAACCAAAGTAAGGCTGCCAAGACACTCAACTTCTCCAACTCACCATTAGAAAATTAACCTCTTTTGTTATTTCTGCCGTCATCCATTTCAATCATTCATATTTCTACGATAAAGTATCTCCATACAACTCGATAAAATTGTCCCTAAAGTTTTTGGCAAATCCTGATTCACACTGGCACGGACACGGAGCCGTAAGGATGAAAGAGAGGCAGGGCTTTCATTGTTTTGGGTATATAAAAAAGAGATAATGGGACAGTTTTACTGTTCCATTTATAAAGGGCGGGTACAAGGAAAACTGGCTATCCGACCCGCAGGCAAACAAAAAAACCTCTGAATCAGAGGTTTTTTTGCAATTCAGAATTCAATTCTTTGTCAATCGCTTTGAGTGTTGATTCTATCGTATAAAATGT
The DNA here is from genome assembly GCF_000473245.1 of Bacillus infantis NRRL B-14911. Lineage (NCBI taxonomy): Bacteria > Bacillati > Bacillota > Bacilli > Caryophanales > Bacillaceae > Bacillus > Bacillus infantis. The sequence goes on along the minus strand of NC_022524.1, from coordinate 4,732,950 downwards.
GTCAACAGCCTGTGTATGGGCATGTGTGACTTCAAATAGGTTTTCTTTATAGCATACATACAATACCGGCTGCTGGTTGTCATCATTGAAAGTTAATGAAATTTCACAGTTAGGGTATTCCTGTATGGTAGTTAACATTGTTCTCATGTGATCTAAAGACATATAGTCTCAGCCTCCTTCCACTATGGGGGGAGGTGACTAAGTAAAGTCTCGTAGTTCCCAACATATTTAAATAATTGATAATAAGTATAACATACTTTGTGCTTTTATCCAGAAAGAGGAGCCAGCTGGTAAAAAAAGGAATTGTTCTGCGTGTTAGAGAAGGTATGTAAGGCAGAAAAAAGGAGTGTGTTCATGAAAAGAGTAGATGTAGTCTATTCACTTATCTTTGATGAAAAACAGGAGAAGGTATTGGTTGTTAGGAATTTTAAATATGATAATTGGTCTCTGCCGGGCGGTTCGGTTGAAGCAGGGGAAACCTTATCACAGGCAGCTATTCGGGAAGCAAAAGAAGAAACAGGCCTGACGATTGAGGTTGATGACATAATTTCTGTAAATGAAGCGATGATGAAAAATCATGATCATCATGCCGTTTTCATTACATTCAAAGCAAGAGTCATAAGCGGCGAGATCAGTATACAAGATACTGAAACGATAGCAGAAGTAAGATGGGTAAGTTTAGAAACTGCTGATGAAATGATGCCATATCATAAAAATGGGATCAGGTATTTGCTGGGTCAGTCAGCTCCCTATGTCTTTCAAGGGGAAGTGCGGTAGTTTAAGGGAAGGAGACAGAGAGATTGTCCTATCATATAAGAGTTAAAGCAGGTGCAGTCATTATCGAGCAGGACAAAATTCTGCTGACAGAATATAGCGATCCAAACAGGGGTATCTTGTATGATTTTCCTGCAGGAGGTGTGGAGCCTGGCGAGACTATAACAGATGCTGTTAAAAGAGAAGCTAAAGAAGAAGCGTGCATAGAAGTGGAGGTCGGCCCATTGGCCTTTGTCTATGAATATGCACCGCATTTGAATGGCGAAAAATATGGGCCAGTCCATACCCTGGCGATGATGTTTGAATGTACTAAACTGAGCGGCTCGGCTGCAAGGCTTCCAGAACAGCCAGACCCTAATCAGACGGGCGTAAAGTGGATAGCATTATCGCGGCTTGGAGATATTCAGCTCTATGCAGACATAGGAAAGCAAATTCAGGATTATGCCATACATAAGAGGAATATTGATTTGATTGAGGAGCAGCGTCTTTAATAAGCTGAGGAATCATTACAATAGGAGATATGGTGCAGGTCTGTGGGATGAGCCAAGGGACCTGTCCCCTCGGCTCAAAAATGAGGAGGCTTTCTAATGAGCAACTGGTTGTATAGTTTATATTTCGTGATTTTAGGAGTTGTGTCTTTTTTCACGCGGGAGATTGTAACTTTTATCATGCTTGGTTTTATATTGTTGAGCCTGAATAACATCAATAATACGCTGAAAAAAATACACGATAGTACTGATAAAACGGTTCAAGAGAAGTAGCCTTTTTTCAAAAAGCACTCTAAATTAGGGGCCTGTCCCAGGTTTGTAGATGGTACTGAAAGCTGGGAAAATCCTTCTTTTAGTGGATCTGGGCCAAGGGACCTGTCCCCTTGGCTCGATAAATGCAGGGAGTGAACATATGCAATACAAAATAATTGCCTTCTGGCAGGATCGGTTATTGCTCGAAACCTTTAAACATGGGCTCGCCTTGCCCTGCTTCAGTCCTAACCGGACACATCTGGCAGAGACGGGGGAGATTGCTGCTTTTTTACAGGAGAAGTTTGGGGTTAAGGCCAATGTCCTGCAGTGTGTCCATGATGAAGGGGGTATGAGGGTCTACTCAGTGTCCATCCTTGAATCAGGCTTGGAAAATGATATTTACTGGGCTTCTTATCACGAAGCAGCCAGTCTGCTTTCTGCAAAGGACGCTCATTTTTTAAACGAATGGAAGAGCCTCCAGGCAGACCGCTCTGTACCATGGTTTTCTCCGGACTGGCGGGAGGGAATGGAGCGGTGGGTCAGAAACAAGCTGCGGACTGAGAGAATAGACTTCCAGCAGATCAGAAGCTGGGAACGTTCAGTTCTTTTTAAAATAATCACCGGTGAGGAAAATTATTATTTTAAAGCGGTGCCAAAGATCTTCAGGCATGAAGTGAACGTCAGCACATTTCTTTGGGAAGCCGGCATAAAATATATTCCGGCCGTAATTGCTGCAGATGACAGCGAAGGCTGGCTGCTTATAAAGGAGATACAGGGAGAGCTTCTAGGCAGAGCTGGAAAAGAGCAGGATTGGAGGGAGGCGCTCCTTGCCCTGGCCGGGGTTCAAAAGCTGTCTGTCAAAGAGGCAGGGCGGCTTAGGGAAGCAGGTATCCCTGTTCGTCCGCTTGCCTCTGTTGTGATTAGCGGGCTAAGGACGGCTGTTGAATCACTTTTAAAAGACGGCACCATTTCAGATGGCCAATTTTCAAGGCTGGCGGAAAGTACCTCTGAAGCAAACTTGATTTGCAGCATGCTACAAACTCCGCTGGTGCCATTGTCGCTGGAGCACGGAGACTTTTTTGGAGGAAACGTCATACTGGAGGAAGGGCTGCCCATTATCTATGACTGGTCAGACAGCTCTTTGTCACATCCTTTCTTAAGCGTCACTGTGTTTTTAAATGAGGCAGCCGAACTTTTTTCTGAAGAGTTCGCGGATGAATTGCTTGAAGCGTACTTAAGCTGCTGGGCAGAGTGGGGTTTAGAGGAAGACCTGCGCAAAGAGTACCTGAACGTTCAAAGAATTGCGCCATTATTTGGCTTGGCTGTCTATCAAAATGAAATCTTTCCTTTTTTCCAAAAGAATTGGGATAAGAATCGGATCATCCAGGAATATATTCAGTTATGGCTTGATGCGTAAGATACACCTCCGCTATAGTTCTGGTGAAAATGTATTCTGATTTTTACCTAAAGTAAATAAAGATAGGAAGTTGGGTTGGATCCTAATAAAAAGAAAACAGAAGTTATGTGGGCAGGGATCGGTTTAGCATTGGGTGCAGGTGTTGGGGCGATACTTGGAATCGTGGCATACAATCAGCAATGGCTGGGCTGACAATAAATAAGTAGAAAGTATATTTTTCCCATTTAAACAATCATTATGCAGAAGGAGGTACGGCCCTGCTTATGAACTTAGATAACTTTCAGATTCTTGATGTGTCAAAGGACCACATTGGAAGATACCTTAAATTGAAGGTAGAGCTTCCTGATGGTGACAGTGTAATCCGATGGGGATTGGATGAGTTTACATACAGGCAAATAAAAGAGGTTGTATCTAAGAAGTATTTTGATTCACTTGCTATCGACTATCAATATGAAATGGTAACCTGTGTCGGGACATACAAGGAAAGTCTGAAGGAGCCGCCCGGTTACAGAGGGACAATCAGATGTATCCAGGGAAATCGTGCAGCAAGAATTGAATTTTCTTGTTCGTCGAAGTTTGCTGGAAATATGGAATGGTTCAGGAAAGAAGTGAGCGGAGTGGAAGATATAGAGCATTTGCTTTGGGAGAAATACCTTTCTTAAAATGAACAATTTTTAGGAAGGTATTTTCAGCAGCCTATTGAAATATAAGAATGGTGATTCTGCCAATTAAATTTAGGTGAAGAGGTGTGAGGATGATTAAGTCGATGTATCCGTACTTAGTAATGAACGGGAATGGTCAAGAGGCAGTGAGTTTTTACAAAGATGCTTTAAATGCAGAAGTGGTTTCCGTCCAGACGTTTGGCGATATGCCTGACAACCCGGAATTCCCTTCCCCGCCTGAAGTAAAGGACCGAGTACTGAACGCTCACCTGAAGGCAGGGAATATGGATTTAATGCTTTCTGACACATTTCCTGGCCAGCCTTACCAAATTGGTTCCCAGGTGACGATTGCTCTTATCGTAGATGAATTAGAGCAGACGAAGGGGATATTCGCTAAGCTTCAGGATGGCGGGAAAGTGGACATGCCGCTCCAGGAGACTTTTTGGAGCCCTTTATATGGGCAGGTTAGTGATAAATTTGGTGTGATGTGGCAGATTTCTGCTGCGGCTAAGGACTACTAATGGTGGGGGGTTTCCTGAAATTAAACCGCAAGGAGCGATGTTATGAAGTTTCTGCTTACTTCTGGCGGCGTTAATAATAAGAGCATAAACGATGCACTTGTCGATATGCTGGGCAAACCGGTCGCTGACTCAACGGCCTTATGCATCCCAACCGCCATGTATGGGCACCCCTGGGTCGGCCCCGGTGTCAAAGCCTGGGAGTTCATCAGCGGAAGTCCCGGTAATTCCATGGTCGATCTGGGCTGGAAGTCGATCGGTGTGCTGGAGCTCACAGCTCTCCCAAGCATCGATGAAGACCGCTGGGTGCCGCTTGTCAGGGAGACGGACGTCCTGCTGGTGTCAGGAGGGGACGCCCTCTACCTTAGCCACTGGATGCAGCAGTCAGGACTGGCAGACCTTTTGCCGTCCCTGCAGTCAGTCTATGTTGGGATGAGTGCCGGAAGCATGGTGATGGCACCTAACATCGGGGAATACTTTGTAGGCTGGACTCCGCCCGACGGTGGTGATGCCGCGCTTGGACTGGTCGAATTTGCAATGTTTCCGCATCTGGACCACGAGATGCTTCCGGGAAACACCATGGCTGCCGCAGAGAAATGGGCCGCCGGGATGAAGGGGTCAGCTTATGCAATGGATGATCAAACGGCCATCAAAGTGGTTGACGGAGCAGTAGAAGTTGTTTCCGAAGGGCAGTGGATGCTGTTTTCTAATTGATGTCGATATCCGCAACAAAGATTTGCATCCTTAAATGAATAAAGTATTCTCGATCAGCTGCCAGCAAGGCGGCTTTTTTCTTTTTTGCAAAAATGGGCAGCAAACAGCTTTAACGTACTTGACAGACAACGCTACTCGGTATTACTATATAGTTAGTAATAAGTATTACTGAATACCGGTTATACAGAGTACTAAATATACAAGTGAGATATAGACGGGGGTAAAAGAATTGGAAAATATCACGGAAATGCTGAAAGGAGTGCTTGAGGGCTGTGTGCTTGAGATCATCAGCCGCGGCGAAACATATGGTTATGAAATCACGCAGCAGCTCCGGCAGCTCGGCTTCACTGATGTGGTTGAAGGGACTGTGTACACCATTACCATGCGGCTGGAGAAAAACAATCTGGTGGATATCGAGAAAAAGCCCTCCACTGTGGGACCGCCGAGAAAGTTCTACACCCTAAACGCAGCTGGCCGGGAAAAACTCAAAGCCTTTTGGGAAAAATGGGCCTTTGTCTCGGGCAAAATTGACGAACTGAAAACTAAACAAATCAAAAAGGAGAATGCGAAATGAGTATTTTTGAAAAAATCATCGGCAGCCTGGATGACAAGCGGGAATGGAAAGCGATGGAGGCGCGTGCGAAGGCACTTCCAAGCGAGTACTCTGCCGCGTATAAAGCGATCCAGAAATATATGTGGACGGCTGGAGGCGGTCCGACTGATTGGAAAGGCACGAATCGCATCTTCACCGGCATCCTGGACCTTTTTGAGGAAGGGGCAGCGGAAGGCAAGAAAGTCACTGATCTGACGGGCGAGGATGTTGCTGCTTTCTGTGATGAGCTGGTGAAGGATGAGAAAACCTGGAATGACAAATATCGTAAGAAGCTGAATGATACCATCGGCCGCGGATAGGCAATAATCTAACAATTGAATTAGAAACCTGCTGAATAGCCAGGTCTGATTGACTGCTGCTATTCAGTATTTTTTTAAGTGGGTAGTAAGTAATACTGATAATCGGTATAACAGAGTAGCGAATAAGATTATGTGATCAAAGCCCTGTGTCTTTTTGTCCGAAGGCAGAAAACAGATTGTTTCTCGGACATCGGTTTTTGCTGCAAATAAAAAGGAGGAATCTATATGAACCATAAAGCGATTTCTGTAAGAGGGTTAACAAAATCCTTCAAAGACAAGGAAGTTTTAAAGGGGGTGGAATTTGAGGTGAGGCGCGGCGAGATCTTTGCATTGTTGGGTTCCAATGGGGCGGGCAAAACAACTACTGTAAATATTCTCTCGACGTTATTGAAGGCAGATGATGGTAAAGCAGTTATTGGTGGTTTTGATGTTCAGCGCCAGCCGGAGCACGTCCGCCAGAGTATCAGTCTGACCGGGCAGTTCGCCGCAATAGACGGCATGCTGACCGGGCGGGAAAATTTAATGATGATTGCCAAGCTCCGGGGAGTATCCAATCCAGCTGAAGTCTCCGACAATCTGCTTTCCCGATTCAGTCTGACAGAAGCGGCCAGCCGCCGGGCAGAAAAGTATTCAGGCGGGATGAAGCGCCGGCTCGATCTCGCCATGAGCCTGATTGGGAAGCCAGAAGTCATTTTTCTCGACGAACCTACCACAGGGCTTGATCCTGAAGCCCGGATTGAAGTCTGGAATATTGTCAAAGAGCTAGCCGGCAATGGTACGACTATATTACTGACGACCCAGTACCTGGAGGAAGCCGAACAGCTGGCCGACCGCATTGCCATCCTGCATGACGGGAAGATCATCACCACGGGCACCCTTGTTGAACTCAAGGAGATGTTTCCGCAGGCAAAAGTAGAATACATTGAGAAGCAGCCGACATTAGAGGAGATATTCCTTGCAATTATCGGCAAAAAAGGAGGAGATGGAAATGAAAAATAAAACTGGGGTACTGCTGGGACGATTAATGCGCAATATCTTGCGCAGCCCGGACACAATCGTCACGGTAGCCATTACGCCGATTACGATGATGCTGCTGTTTGTTTACGTATTTGGCGGTGCTATTGAAACGGGCACGGAGAACTACGTGAATTATTTACTGCCTGGAATCTTGCTGATCACGATCGCGTCCGGCGTCGCTTACACATCCTTGAGGCTCTTTAATGATGTAAAGAGCGGGCTGATGGCCCGTTTCGTTACCATGCCCATTAAGCGCTCATCTATATTGTGGGCTCATGTGCTGACCTCGCTTGTTTCCAATGCACTTGCTATTGTGGTGGTAATCCTCGTCGCATTCATAATGGGCTTTCGTCCGGATGCTAATATCTTCGATTGGCTCGCGGCGGGTGGGATTCTCCTGCTGTTTACGCTGGCGCTGACATGGCTGGCGGTAATTCCGGGGTTGACTGCCGATTCAATGGAAGGGGCTACAGCATACTCCTACCCGTTGATATTTCTCCCATTTATCAGTTCGGCTTTTGTTCCCACTGAAACCATGCCTAAAGTTGTTCGGGTATTTGCTGAGAACCAGCCAGTGACTTCCATCGTCAATTCAGTTCGTGCCCTCTTCTATAATGGGGCTGTCGGCAGCGGTATCTGGACAGCACTTGCCTGGTGCCTTGGCATTATGATCATTGCTTATTTTATTGCCAGTAAGGTATTTAAACGCCAGTTGGAGTAAGAAAAGGGCGGTGCCTGACCAATTTAAGGCCCTTCCAGAGTGTCAAAGCCAGGAATTCGATTAATTGGCCCAGTAATCTACCAACTATGAGATTAATTTAACCATTTGACTCAATAATCTACCAACTTCTTACTTGTTCTACCAACTGGGTAAAATAGGGCTGATACTTTGAATGTATCAGCCTCTTTTATTTGGTGGAGAGTATGATCCCCAAAAACGTCTGGATAATGGTAACAATTCTCGTTTAAGAGCCCGTTTTTACTGATTCGATGAGGATATTGAAGAAGCTGTTTCAAGGGATGTTCATGTATAGACATTTTTCATAGGGATAAACTACCTTAGATAAAATCTTGCAGGGGGTATGGACTGTGGAAACCAGTGATCATAGCACGAGACTAAGTTCATCGGAACTGGCAAACCTTTGGAGTCAATATATAAATGACAGCTTATCTCACTGTGTGTTTCGTTATTTTCTTAATCATGTACAAGATAAAGACATTACTCAGGTACTGCAGTATGCCCTTGAATTAACGGAAAGGCATATGCAAAAGGTTGAAGGATTTCTTAAAAAAGAAAATTATCCAACACCTAAGGGTTTTACTGATGAAGATGTTACAGTGGAAGCACCCGCTTTATTTACAGACACCTATATGATTGTTTATCTGCATATTATGGCTGTTCATGGATTGACCAGATACGCAGGGGCAATCGGCAATATTGTGGCAGAGGAGCAGCGGAAATATTTTATTGGTGTGATTTCTGAAACCTTGGAATTGTATGACCGGGCTACCAAGACCCTTGTAGATAAAGGGATAATCAGCAAACCGCCTGCTTTTAACAACCATCAGAAAGTCGAATTCGTTAAGAAGCAAAGTTTTATGACAGGCTGGTTAGGAAAACGAAGACCTATAAGTGCAGTGGAAGTAAGCGGTACCTATCTCAATCTGCAGAAAACCATGACAAAGATTGTTCTGGAATTAGGATTCAGTCAAGTTGCCAGATCGAAAGATGTTAAAAAGTTCATGGAAAGGGCGAGGGCGCTCTGCAACGACCACTTTAAAATCTTATCTTCCATGATGACTGAAGATAACCTGCATGTTCCCAGGACATTTGAGTCTGAGGTAACCGATTCAACGATCCCTCCTTTTTCCGATAAGCTTATGATGTATCATATAGCATCGCTCATCTCTTCTGCCATCGGTTATTATGGCGAGGCAATGGCAATCAGCCAGCGAAGGGATCTTGCAGCTGATTACGCAAGAATGATAACAGGAATTGGAGTGTTAGCTGAAGACGGCATGAACATATTAATAGAAAATGGGTGGATGGAACAGCCTCCTCTAGCAACAGATCATGAAGACCTGGCAAAAAATAGAAGATAAATGAATAAGAAAGATAAAGTCGTCGAGAGTATATTATGGAGTATAGCCTTGCCCGGTTTTGCCCAAGTATTAAACGGGCAGCTTGTAAAAGGTTTTTTACTTATAGCATTAGAAGTTTTGATCAATGTGATGGCTAACTTCAATGAGATAATCCGTTTAAGTTTTATTGGCAATATAGAAGGTGCAATAGCGGAAACCAATTATTCCTGGCTTATGTTTTACCCATGCCTATACTTTTTCGCAATGTGGGATGCCTTTAAAGGGGCAGGAGGGGGGAGAGAACCTTACTCCTATCTTCCGTTTGTGTCCTCAGCGTATTTAGTTACAGTAGGAATTATGTATTCAGCAGATGCGAAATTATTCGGTGTATTATTGGGCTCAGTTTGGTTTCCGATGTTATGTGCTGCTCCAGGATTAATAATAGGCTTTTCTTTAAAAAAGTTCTTAAATTGAGCCGAGGATGAACCCAGTCGTTTGTCCTTTTTATTAATTATTAACTACTTCAATCCACGGCGCCCACAACGGATTTCTTGCTTTATGTTTTAACCCCCAAATAAAGGGAAAAACCAACTAAGCTAGTTAGTTAGATAGTATTTAGGAGGGGGAAATGTGAAGAAACAGCGAGAGACACTAGAGGCAAAAGATATTACTGTTGTGGACAGTTCGATGGCGAAGAAGTCCATGATGGGGACATCCATCGGGAATGCGATGGAGTGGTTTGATTTTGGTATCTATTCATTTTTGGCAGTTACGATGGGCAGGGTGTTTTTTCCGGAGATTGACCCATCTTTTCAATTAATATACGCGTTTGCCACGTTTGCGGTGGCATTTATTGCTCGTCCGCTCGGCGGTATGTTCTTCGGGATGCTTGGTGACCGGATAGGCAGGAAGAATGTGCTGGCCATTACGATGATCCTGATGGCGGCTTCCACGCTCAGCATCGGCTTGATCCCGGGCTTTGCAGCGATTGGGATCACAGCTCAAATTTTACTATTATCAGCAAGGCTTGTGCAAGGTTTTTCAACCGGCGGGGAATATGCCGGGGCTATGACCTACATAACCGAAACAACTCCTGATAAAAAACGCAGCTTCATGGCCAGCGGCCTTGAGGTTGGAACACTGGTCGGCTTTATTGCCGGCGCCGGCCTTGTTACGCTGCTGACCTTTATGCTTGGCAGCGAGGCGATGACGGCATGGGGCTGGAGAATTCCGTTCTTCATTGCCGCTCCGCTTGGAATCATCGGCTTCTATTTCCGTAATCATTTAGGTGAAACGCCGGCTTTTGAGGCGATGAATGAATCGATTGAAGAGAAAAAGAATGAAAGTGTTACGCTAAAAGAGATTTTTGCCGGACATTGGAGAGCATTATTGACTTGTACGGCGATTGTTATTTTCTACAATGTTATGAGTTATACCGTTCTGACTTATATGCCGTCTTATATGTCAGAAGAGCTCGGGTACAGTGAAGGGAAAGGGCTCCTGATGCTTGTTCTTGTGATGATCGTCATGATCCCGATGGTATTGGCAATGGGGCATTTGAGCGACAAATTCGGACGGAACCGCATTCTGAAAGCCGGCCTGATTGGCGCGGTTGTCCTGAGCATCCCTGCTTTCATGCTCGTCCGATCGGGCAGCACCATGGGCGCTTTCCTTGGATTGCTGATCCTCGGCCTGCTGCTGACGACTATGCAGGGCTCACTGCCGGCAACACTCCCGTCGTTATTTTATACGAAAGTGCGCTACGGGGCACTGGCAATCACGTATAATACAGCAACGTCGCTGTTCGGAGGCACAACACCGCTGCTGGTCGCATGGCTGGTGAGCGTAACCGGCAATAATATGGTGCCAGCTTATTACCTGATGGGCATGTGCCTGTTCGGCATCATTGTGGTCACCCTGTTTGTCAGGGAGACGGCAGGAAGATCGCTTCGCGGTTCTGCACCGGTTGTTGAGCATCAGAGCGAAGTGAAGGAAGTCCTTAAGAATCCGGAGAGGGCCTACTGGTGGAAGAATGAAGGAAGAGCCAGGAAAGGCGCTTTGGGTAAAGGGTTATTGGCTGGATTGTTGAATAAGCATTAAAAAAAAGGTGCCTGACTCCAAACGCATACAAGCTGTGCTTATGGAGTCAGGCATTTTTTTAATAAGGAGGGTGCAAGGGTGAAAACCATGTCTTTGCGATTGATATTTATCATAGTGGGGGCTTTAGTTGGAGGACTCATTGTATATCTTATAAACGGGGAATTTCCACTGGGTGTCCTGGCAGGCTTTGCGGCCGGCGCGGTGATTATTCTTGTTTTAGCTGTGTATAGAAGAAAAGAGTGAGGCGACCTGTCCCGCTGTCCCAAGATACTTAAGAAAGTGGGGGAATGCACCTCATTTATTCCAATAAGCCTTCGCTTCTTTCTCCAGCACCTTTAGCCGTTTGTAGTAATCAGGAAACTCGTTAAGGTGTGCGAGGGCAATTTTTCCTGTGATGAGAGGGTCATCACCTGTTACATTCGTTTGGCTGGAGATCTTACCGTGCTCAAGCTCTGTATTTACACCAAGCCAAAATTCATTTAAATCAAACCTGCTCTTAGTAAAATCGATTCCCAGCAGCAAAGCGATGGCAGCTGCTTCTTCTTTGGAAAAAGTCTTTTGCCTGACAGCATGATGGGGATATGGATATCTTACACTATGCCTATGGCCAACGATGAAACGGTGAGAATAAGGATCATGAAAGTACATGTACATCACTCCTAGAGGGCAGATTACGTTAGTAGGCTATGAATTTCAAAGTGAGATGGTGTCTGGCTCCAAGTCTTTTATACTTGGGAGGAGCTTGCTTTTAGAAGGAAGGACAAGGGAACTGTTCCCCCTAGCCCTTAGGTATGTGTTCAAACATATTTCTCCTTATTCAGGAGATAATAACCCTTATGGACTTAAATAGGAGGAAAAGGCATGGAGACTCATCATAATCATATGAAGCTAACCGCCGCAGAATTGAGTTATTTATGGGCTTCTTTCATGGCAGACAGTATGGCGGTTTGTGTATTAAAGTATTTTCTTCGTCATATTGAAGATGAAGATATCCAAAAGCTTGGTTCCCATGCTTTGGATTTGTCACAGCAGCATGTGGAGATCATAAGAGGGATCTTTACAGAAGAAGGCATCCGGATTCCGCAGGGATTTACGGAGGAAGATGTGAATTTAGAGGCGAAGCGATTGTTTTCCGACGTTTTTTATTTGCGCTACATACACAATATGGCAAAGGGCGGTCTTGCCACTTATGGCCGGGTGCTGCAGAATACATGGCGGTCTGATATTCATTCATTCTATTCCAAGTGCTTAACCTCAACAATCGAATTAAAGACCGAGGCCAATGAGCTATTATTGAAAAAGGGACTGAGTGTGCGCCCGCCAAGCATTCCATATCCGGAAAAAACGGAGTTTGTTCATAAGCAGTCCTTTATTCTGGAAGGGCTGGGGAGGAGGGAATCCCTCACCGGGTCAGAGGTGACGAATCTTCATGCAAATATCCAGACGAATCATTTAGGAACCTGTATGGCTTCAGCCTTCAGCCAGGTGGCCAAATCAGATAAGGTCCGGAAATATATATTAAGAGGAAAAGAAGTTTCCCGGAAACATATAAAGGTTCTGAGCCGCTACTTGGAGATGTGTTCATTGCCTGTCCCCATGGGCTTTGACCAGGAAGTAACCGAATCAACCGAGTCGCCATTTTCAGATAAATTAATGATGTTCCACTTTGGCCTGATGATTTATGCCGGAATCGGCAACTATGGAATAGCCATTTCAGAGAGCAATAGAAGCGATCTGGTTATTGATTATGAGCGGTTTACTGGAGAGGTCCTCAAGCTATCTGAGGATGGAGTAAATCTGATGATTGAAAACGAATGGATGGAGCAGCCGCCATTGGCAGCAAATCGCAGGGACTTGGCGAAGGATTGATAAAAAAGAGGTGCCATTGCCCGGAACAGGGGGGCAGGCACCTTTTTTGAGCTGCAGGATCATCCCCTCATAAACCCGCCTTCCGAATGGATAATCTGGCCGGTGATCCATTCAGCATCTTCGCTTGCCAGGAAGGCAGCAAGACGTGCAGTATCATCCGGTGTGCCAATCCGGCCCATTGGAAATTTAGGCAGGAGGTGATTTCTGATACCGTCTGTCATCCACGTCGAATCGGTTGGACCTGGATTGATAGCATTAACGGTAATCCGAAGCGGTGCAAGCTCCTGTGCTAATGATCTCGTAAAAGCAGAAATGGCGCCTTTGGTCGCTGCATAAGCCAGTTCCCCTGGCATTGGGGCTATATCCTGACCGGATGTCATGTTGATGATGCGGCCAGACGGTGAACCTGAGTCTTTAAACCGGCGGGCAAACTCAGCACACAGAAGAAAGGTGGACCTCATATTGACCGAGTAATGAAGGTCAAGTGTGCTTGCATCTAACGATTTATAATCATTATTAACAGAATGAGCGGCATTGTTAACCAAGATGGACGGAGAGCCCAGTCGGCCTGCAGCTTCTTCATAGATGGCCAATGCCGCATTTGCATCTGTCAGATCCACCTTTAGTGCCTCGCAGCGTACACCAATATCAGCAATATCCTGCTGAAATTGTTCAATCCACTCAGCATCAGAATGCCAGTGTGTAAAAAATATATCCATATCCTGTGAAGCCAGCTTGCGGCAAATTGCTGTACCAATTTCATTTTCACTGCTTGCACCTGTTACAAGTGCTGCCTTTCTTCGAGAATGACTCATCGTTTTTACCTCCCAGTATAGAGAACGATTTAATGCTGGCAAAAGAGATGCAGAGTCACCGAAAATAGTAAACCCCTTTGACAATGTCTGCCTGGCTGATGGCATGTTTTGGTTCCATCCCGGATTATTAAATTGTTATGAATATTCAGTTGATTAATTGTATCATAGGGTGATTGGGATGAGAACTCTATACATTAAAGAAGCAAAAAGCCGATAAACTAAGCAAAAAAACCGGTTCCAGTAGGTTTGGAACCGGGGTTAAATTTGGTTAGGAAAGGTGCATGACTTCCTCATCATTTATAACTATATTATGGCAATTGTGCAAAGCCTTCCTGAATGAACCAGGGGTCTTTCCTGCAGGATAAACACATACAGACAAGATACCTTTTTCGTTGACACTCTTATCGACTATCTGTTCATACTCTGCTAATTTTTCGTAAATCTCCTTGTCTTCTCTCCATTCTACGAGTCCCCAAGTACTAATAGAAGTCTTTTTCTCCAAATGCGGTTCAAGTGTTTTTAAAAATTCACTGACCACAATATGAGGATGGAAATTACCTTGGGCATAATAGAAATCGTAATTATTCATGACTAGCAAGTTGGATAATTGATCTGTGCTAAATTCTTTATGGAGCCTTTCCTGAATCAGGCGAAGATTTCGATCATTTTCAAGAAGAAAGATGAAATCGCCATTCCTGATGCCCGCCGAGATAAAAGAAACGGCATTATTGATATAATTTTCTTCCTGGTTATAAAGATAGCAGATATGTCCGCCATTATTCTTCTTATACTCGTGATACAAATCCACAATTAAACTGTCCATGCATATCTCCTCATCTATAGATGTTTATAACATTGGTAAAAATGAGCAACCCCATACACAGCTAAACAATATCACAGATTATATAATATCTTTTTCACTAAATCCAATTATACAAAACGATTCCTACCTGACAGCATTCCAAACACCATCACTATAGCGGAAATGCCGATCAGTGTAATCAGCGGCATTGTCCATGAATGTGTCAGGTCAAATAAGTAGCCGATGAAAAGTGGTCCGATGGAGGCAAGGATATAGCCGGTAGATTGGGCCATGCCTGATAACTCAGCAGCCTGCCTGCCATTCCGGGCCCGGAGTCCTATGTAGCTGAGGGCGAGCGGAAAGCTGCCGCCAAGTGCGACTCCGATCAGGATGATGCTGATGATTAAGAGAGGGTAGGTGGAACCAATCAGCAGCCCGCAGTAGCCGGCTACTGCACAAAGGCTGAGTGCGAAGGCAATCCAGACCTGTGATTGATATCTGCCTGCAAGGACAGGGATGAAAAAGCTTGCCGGCAGTCCTACCAGCTGGGTAAAAGACAGCAGCCACCCTGCCGTTGTGATGCTGATCCCGTGGCTTTGCAGAATTTCCGGCAGCCAGGAGATCGTAATATAAAACAAGGATGACTGAAAACCCATGAAAAGCGCAAGCTGCCAGGCTAGAGGCGTTTTCCACATTTGCCTGGAAGCTGTCCCGGGATTTGGCATGACGGTGCCAGGATTGCTTTGGTGAGATCTGAAAAGGAAAAGCCATACAGTGAATGCAGCAATCACCGGAATGGCCCATACCGCCTGGGCGCCCTGCCAGCCAAGATTCGCATCGACTGCCAGGGGGACGCTTACTCCGGATGCAAGCGAAGCAATTAAACCCATAGAAGTGGAATACACACTTGTCATCAATCCGAACTTATTCGGAAATTTATCCTTCACTACTGCCGGCAGAAGGACATTGCCGATAGCGATGCCTAATCCGGCCAGAAAGGTCCCGGCAAAAAGAAAAAAGGCCATTGGAATCGAGCGGATAGCAATGCCGGTGAAAAGGGAAAGCAGGCCGATCAGCAGTGTCCGCTCATTAGTCAGGCGCAAAGCGATTTTTGGCACCAGGGGAGACATGAACGCAAATACCAGGAGCGGCAGGCTCATCAGAAGACCTGCACTCCAGTGCGCCAGGCCGACATCATCCTGGATGATTCCCACCAGAGGCCCTAATGATGTGATGGCTGGCCGAAGGTTAAAAGCAACCAGGATGATACCCGCAATAAATAAATACTGCTTGGCTGGATCCATTTTGGCTCTAGGATTCAGCTTATCCATAAAACATTCCTTCTCTCATACCCATTTTTTCTCAAGTATAGCATAGCAGGAAGGGGATTAACCGGGTGAGAAGGAGGATTGTTCCAAATTTCTGACAATGTTTCACGTGGAACAAATTTTTTTCGGATTTTCAAAATGCAGGGGAAGCGGGGAAAGTAAGGTTTGTTATATTAATTGGAATTTAAGATTTAAACGCTGGTATTGTGAAGACCTTATAAGGGGAATGGGTGCAATTGCTTGTAATAATAATGCTTGCTCCAGCCCGCGGTAGCAATCCGCTATTTTTTCTGCCCCGCACCAGCCGACTAAGCCATCGATCATAGCATGTGCCATTCTCCCCGCCATTACCCCTCCGCACTGGAAGGAAATAACCTGCTGAACACCGTCAAAAAAGGCCATCCTAAAACAGATATTAAAGATGAATATTGGACCGAAGTCATTTACAATAGAGTGGGATTAGCAATAAGATATACCATCAAAAACAAATAGCGAAAAGAAGAGGAATGAGGCAACGATGTCAGTCAAGACAAACGGTTTTCGAATAGAGAAGGACTTTCTGGGGTCAAAAGAGGTCCCTGCACATGCGTACTACGGGATTCAAACACTGCGTGCGGTAGAAAATTTCCCGATTACCGGCTACCGGATCCATCCTGAGCTGATCAAAGCGATGGCGATGGTAAAGAAGGCAGCTGCAATGGCGAATGTGGAGGTCAAGGCTCTTTACTCAGGCATTGGAGACGCGGTTGTCCAGGCGGCAGATGAAATGCTTGCCGGCAACTGGCATGATCAAGTAATAGTCGATCCGATCCAGGGGGGAGCAGGGACTTCTTTTAATATGAACATGAATGAAGTGCTGGCAAACCGGGCGCTTGAAATCATGGGCAGGGAAAAAGGGGACTATCCATACTGCAGCCCGAACACTCATGTGAATATGTCACAGTCTACGAATGATTCCTTTCCTACAGCGATGCACATATCCATTCTCAAGGTGCTCGAGCAGCTGATTGCTTCTATGGAGCACATGCATAAGGCATTTATGGATAAAGCTGATCAGTTTAACCATGTCATCAAGATGGGCCGGACACATCTGCAGGATGCTGTGCCAATCAGGCTTGGGCAGGAGTTTGAAGCCTACAGCCGCGTGATTGAACGCGATATTAAGCGCATCAAGCAATCAAGGCAGCATCTGTATGAATTGAATATGGGAGCGACGGCTGTCGGCACAGGCTTGAACGCACAGCCCCGTTACATTGAATTAGTGGTTGAGTATCTGGCAGATATCAGCGGCCTTCCGTTTAAAGGGGCGGAGCATCTGGTTGATGCTACTCAGAATACAGATTCATATACAGAGGTCTCCAGCGCGCTGAAAATCTGTATGATCAATATGTCTAAAATTGCAAACGACCTGCGTCTGATGGCTTCAGGTCCCAGGGCAGGACTCGGGGAAATCTCCCTGCCGGCGAGGCAGCCGGGATCTTCCATCATGCCAGGCAAGGTTAACCCGGTTATGCCGGAGCTGATCAACCAGACTGCCTTCCAGGTCATCGGCAACGACCAAACCATTTCACTGGCCTCTGAAGCCGGGCAGCTGGAGCTGAATGTCATGGAGCCAGTGCTGATCTTCAACCTGCTGCAGTCGATCACCATTATGACGAATGCTTTCAAGTCGTTTACCGACCACTGTGTCAAAGGGATTGAAGCAAATGAGGACCGGATGAAGCAATATGTAGAAAAAAGCGTTGGCATTATCACAGCCGTTAATCCTCATATTGGCTATGAAGTGGCGGCCCGGATTGCCAGGGAAGCCATCCTGAACGGCGCCCCTGTCAGGGAACTCTGCCTGCAGTATGATGTTCTGACAGAAGAAGAACTGGACCTGATCCTGGATCCGTATGAAATGACACATCCAGGCATCGCCGGTGCTGCACTATTAGATAGAGACTAAACGATCAGGGAGAGATGAAAATGGAAATCGGAATCAGCACATTTGTGGAAACGACCCCTGGCGTTAAAACAGGAGAAACTGCAAGCCATGCACAGCGGCTGCGCGAGGTTGTTGAAGAAATTATCCTGGCTGATGAAGTTGGGCTGGACGTTTTCGGTGTCGGCGAGCACCACAGGAAGGACTATGCTGCTTCTTCACCTGCAGTCGTCCTGGCTGCTGCCGCGCCGCAGACCAAAAAAATCCGCCTGACAAGTGCGGTCACCGTCCTGTCATCGGCCGATCCAGTCCGGGTCTTCCAGGACTTTGCCACACTCGACGGCATCTCGAACGGCCGGGCTGAGATCATGGCGGGTCGAGGGTCGTTCATTGAATCGTTCCCGCTCTTCGGTTATGATCTCCAGGACTATAATGAGCTTTTCGATGAGAAGCTGGGCCTGCTCCTGGCACTGCAGAAATCTGAAAAAGTGACTTGGGCTGGAAATCACCGTCCGGCAATTGAAAATCTCGGTGTGTATCCGCGCCCGGTCCAGGATCCATTGCCAATCTGGATCGGGAGCGGAGGGAGCAGTGATTCTGTCATCCGCGCCGGACTTCTGGGACTGCCGCTTGTCCTCGCAATCATTGGAGGCCGTCCGGTGCAGTTTGCCCCGCTCGTACAGCTGTACTACAGGGCTGCAGCACAAGCCGGCCATGACATTTCCAAGCTCCAGGTAGCCTCCCATTCTCACGGATTTGTGGCAGAAAGCAATGAAGAGGCAGCGGACAAATTCTTCCCGCCGACCCAGCAGGCCATGAACGTCCTTGGCAGAGAACGGGGCTGGGGCCATTATGACCGCGGAGCCTTTGATGCGGCACGCAGCTTTGAAGGCGCCCTGTATGTAGGAGATCCGGAAACTGTTGCTAAAAAAATCATCGACCTTCGAAAGAACGTCGGCGTTACCCGCTTCATGCACCATGTGCCAGTCGGAAGCATGCCGCATGAAGATGTCATGAAAAGCATTGAATTGCTCGGCAGGGAAGTTGCGCCGATTGTGCGTGAGAAAATTGCCAAGTGGGAAGCAGAACAGAAATAAAAGGACAGAGGGGCATTTTTTGTCCCTCTGTTTCATTCTATAAGCCGTTTTAAGTATTAAATTTTCTTTTTTAGCCATTGCAATAAAGCTATCTGACGTATACGGCTATTTTTTTCGATTACGAATAGAATTCATAAGCCAATTTATAATTCCGGTTAAAATAGTTCCAATGAAAATACAAACTCCAATAAATCCATATCCCATACCGCTCCAGCCGCCGATAAACAGACTGATAATGATAATGGCTATGCTGATTATTATTAAAGCTGAAAAGCCTGCTTTAAGGTACTTGTCTTTCTGTACAGAACCTTTTAAAATTTTGGATGCAGCTGCAAATAAAATGCTGATTCCTAATAATATAATGATAAAAACTCTAAAGCCTGCCATACCTTCCCCTCCGGAACTAACATATTTTACATTCGGTTGTACTATTATAGTAATTTTCATCAAAAAAGCCACAAAGTTCACAAAACAGCCTTATAAGGAAGGAAAGCCTATTTAGTATGAAGGAAATGATCATTGATTTATTTGAGTCATATACGCATATAGCTTTGGTGCTAAGCCTTATAATCAACATTATCATCAGCCTGCTTGGGGTTGTACCCAGTGTTTTTCTGACTGCCGCGAATCTGGCGGTATTTGGTTTATGGGGAGGAATCGCTGTATCTTTTGCAGGTGAGGCCGCTGGGGCAGCCGTTGCCTTCATCCTCTACAGAAAAGGATTTCGAAGGTTAAAGGACATGCGCGGCCTGTCCCATCCCAAAGTACAGAAACTGTTGGAAGCCGACGGCAAGGAAGCATTCTCCCTGATTCTTGCTCTTAGAATTCTTCCTTTTGTCCCTTCAGGCCTTGTCACTTTCATTGCCTCAATTGGAAAAACCGCTTTTCTCACGTTCTTCTTTGCCAGCACCCTTGGAAAAATACCAGCCATCCTGATTGAAGGTTTTTCGGTATACCAGATTATCAATATGGAATGGGAGTGGAGAATAGCCGCAATCGTGATTGCCGCCATTCTGCTCATTTATGTTTCAAGGAAGTTTCGTACCCGGTAAAAACAAGACAAGCCATCTGAGCGCTTGTCTTGTTTTTTTTGTCCGGAGAATAGAAAAAGGAAATAGGCCTGCTGCATTGAATATGAATATATAAAAGCACAGATTAGGAGTGATCACATTGGCCATTAACAGCCTAAAAATATACCCGGATTGCCCTATTGTAAAAAGAACAATAGAAGCGGGCGGCATGACGAAACAACAGCTTCTCCAGAGATTGCAGCAAGCCTCTATCCTGATGAACGAATATGGAGAAAGATTGTTTTCTGATGATCTGTTCACGGCTTCTGCTGAAACATACATGATTGAAACCGTTGAACTGACGGTGGCTGGGCTTGGTTTTCAGCAGGGAGCTCCTCTGGACCGGATTTTTCAAAGAGCGGGTGAACTGGGGCTGGGTTTGTGTCCGCTGGAGCTGGGTCCTTACATGAGGCTGCAGTATCAGGATCTGCCTGAAGGGTTATCTGCAGACTCATCACAGCGTCATCAGGCACCTTCCGGCTCCATCACCATTGCTTCAGCCGTACTGACAGATGACCATGATTTCCCGAAGGGCTTTTATCTAAGAAGCATGGACGGCGCCATATGGCTGCGCGGTTATATTGCGGATTACCTCCATATTTGGGATCCCAATGATCATTTTATTTTTGCAGCATCATTTTCAGGAGAAAAGAAATGAAAATGATCCCGTATCACCCGCGCTATGCCGCAGAGACCGTGAGAATGTGGAGGGACAGCAAGGAGAAGGCGATCGGGCAGGAAGAAATCCACAGCTTTGAGGAACATATATATTTTTTAAATAACATTCTAGCACGCCAGTGTCAGATCGATCTGGCATTGTCGGGTGAAAAAGTAGTCGGCATCGTCGCCTATAATAAAACCGAAATCAGCCAGCTTTATATTCATACTGACTATCAGGGTATAGGGATAGGAACAGAACTGCTCAGCAGGGCAAAAGAACAATCAGATGGCCGGCTTACCCTATACACCTTTGAGGTAAATGAGAATGCTCAGCGCTTCTATCAAAAGCATGGATTCAACATTATCGGCCGTGGCTTCGAGAACGAAGAAAATTTGCCGGATATTCTTTATGAATGGGAAAAGGAATCAGGCAGGTGAGATGGATGAAAAACAGGCATTGCCGCTGGCGGTGCTTATTTTTTATTTATATCGGCGTAGTTTTTGTTGTAAATGCAACATAAATAAGTTAGATTTAATTCATGTCAGTACATTAAATATGGCTTAAGGAGCAACTAATGACGGAAATTCTTCGAGAAATAGGCATGATTGCAAGAGCCCTGGATTCAATCAGCAATATTGAATTCAAAGAGCATGACCTTACCAAAGGGCAGTATTTGTATGTAGTGCGGATCTGTGAGAATCCCGGGATTATCCAGGAAAAGCTGGCCGAGATGATTAAAGTCGACCGGACTACAGCCGCCCGTGCCATTAAAAAACTTGAAATGAATGGCTTTATTGAAAAAAGGGACGATCCTGAAAATAAGAAAATTAAGAGGCTTAATCCAACTGAGATGGGCAGCAGTGTGTACCCTTTCATCAAGAGTGAAAATGATTATTCCAACAAGGTTGCATTAGAAGGATTCACTGAAGGAGAAGCAGAAGCCATGTTCCATTTTCTCCAGAGAGTCAGAAAGAATGTTGAAAAAGACTGGGAATCTGTGAAAAAAGGAAACAAGAGAATCTATTGACCAATGAAGGAGCGGTTAAAAAATGTCGATGTATTTGAAAAGATGTACCCTGGAAGATTTACACCAGCTGCAGCAGATCAGCATTGAAACTTTCAATGATACCTTTAAAGACCAGAATTCACCAGAAAATATGAATGCTTATCTGGAGAAGGCATATAACTTAGAGCAGCTGATAAAAGAGTTATCCCATAAGTCTTCACAGTTCTTTTTTGTTTTTTTCAATGAAGAGATCGCAGGATACTTGAAGGTCAATGTGAAGGATGCCCAGTCGGAGGAAATGGGCGAGGAAGCGCTTGAAATAGAGCGGATTTATATCAAGAAGTCATTCCAGAAGCATGGGCTTGGCAAATATCTGCTGAACAAAGCGATCGGAATGGCAGAGGAGCAGGGAAAGAAGAAAGTCTGGCTGGGTGTGTGGGAACAGAATGAAAATGCGATTGCTTTTTATCAAAAGATGGGATTTGTCCAAACAGGAGCCCATTCATTCTATATGGGCGATGAAGAACAAACAGATCTGATCATGGTTAAGGTGCTTCTATAATAATTGGGGTGATATTAGTATGTATGTTCCAAAGCATTTCAGGGTTAATGATGAAAATGAGATTTGTCGTTTTATCGAGAATTACAGCTTTGCGACGCTCATTTCCCAGCACAACGGGGAACCATATGCGACTCACCTTCCCCTGACATTGAAGAAGTCCGAGCATGCTTTATATGGACATTTTGCCCGTCCGAACAATCAGTGGAGTACCGCCGGGGGCCAGCAGGTCCTTGCCATTTTTCAAGGCCCTCACAGTTATATTTCACCCTCCTGGTATGAAACGAAAATGGCTGTCCCGACCTGGAACTATGTCTCTGTACATGTATACGGAAAACTGGAGATAATTGAAGATGAATCAGAGATATTCAATACCCTGAATGACTTGACCGTCAAATATGAAAGTCCGGAAAGCCCATATCAATTGGAGCACATAGATCAAGATTTCATAAAGGGGATGAGCAGAGGGATTGTTGCTCTTAAAATAAAGATCGCCAGAATTGAAGCAAAGGCTAAATTGAGCCAAAATCATCCCGTGGAGCGGCAGGGATTAATCATTAAACATTTGGAGCAAACCGGTCAGCATGACGGTCTGCAAATTGCATCTCTTATGAAGAAGAATCTGCAAAAATAGCATTCTCAAATCATGCTGGTTGAAGAGCTGCCTGTTAGTTGTTTAATGATTCTTGGTAATCATTCAGAAACACGAGGGGAATGGGTTTTATGAAAGAAATAATGGCAGAGATAAAGGGCTGCAAACTATATGCCAAATTGATGGGCGGAAACTGCGGAAATCCAACAATCATTATGGACGCAGGCTATGGCGACTATTCAAAGGCCTGGGATCCGGTACTTGAAGAACTCTCAATGCTATCGAGAGTCTTCACCTATGACCGGGCAGGGCTCGGAAAAAGCGAAAGAAGTAACAGCCCGAGAACTAGCCGCGAGATGGTAAAAGAATTAAAACAGCTGCTCACTGTAACCGCGATTGCCCCGCCCTACCTATTAGTGGGCCACTCATTTGGCGGCGGGAACATGCGGATGTATGCTACGGAATTTCCTGATGAGGTGTGCGGGCTGGTCCTAGTTGACTCAACTCCTGAAGAGTACAGGGAAAGATTCCTACCGTCAATGCCGGAGGATTTTCAGGAAGCCTACAATAAGCAATTCGTCAGGGAAGGCAATTATGATGAGTTTATGGAGAGCCTCCAGCAGCTGAAAGATACGAGGCGCCGGTTAAACGTGCCGCTAATTGTCCTATCAGCCGGGAAGAAGGCTCACTATTCTGCTGAATCACAGGCATTGTGGAACGATATGCAGCGGGAACTGCTGGAGATCTCCTCACAGGGTGAGATGGTGATCGCTGAAAACAGTGCTCATTATATACAGCGGGATGAACCTGAAGTGATTGTGAATGCAGTAAGGAAGCTCATTGATCTGCAATGCTGCGGATAAATACCTTTTGGATGGACATTTATTCTATATGGATGAATGTCCTTTTTATTTTGCGGGCAGAAATATCTGGATAAAAGAGGGGATTGAGTTCTAGTATAGAACTGTTTATATAGCATAAGGAGAGGGTGGATGAACCTAATCAAAAAGCTGGTTTGTGAATCTATTTTCCATTCCTGTTTACTTTTTCTCCTTAACAATGGCAGCATTCTAATCAGACTCCGGTAAGAAGTCAGTTTTAACAGATATCCTGAAGTTCGCTCCATTTTTAATTATAAATCTTATAGCGATGCTGTTCAGTTTAAGAAAGAAAGATATTGATCTGCCCTTAGTTTGGAGAATACTCTTTTTGCCGATTGTGTTGTTTGTAATGCCAGCTATTTCGGCTGCTGTGATCTTTGTGGCTGCGACTGTGTTTTTCTAACCAAGTTTAATGCCTGAAACAAATTAGATTCTTACATATTTTTAATTAGGAAAAGGAGAACTGCAACTATGTCTATTTACCATAAAACCATTGGAGAAGGGGTCCCAATCGTTATGCTGCACGGCTGGACAGTTGACCACAGAGTGATGCAGCATGCAATGGAGCCGCTGTTCGAGAAGCAGGACGGCTGGAAAAGAATTTATATTGATTTGCCTGGCATGGGCCAGTCTGAGCCGCTGCCTTCGATCCGAAACTCGGATGACATGCTGGAAGCCGTGCTGCAGCTTTTAGATGAGATCATTCCTGAAGAAACGTTTGCCGTCTGCGGCTATTCGTATGGAGGCTATCTGGCGAGAGGGGTCGCTTATTCAAGGCCGGGTAGGGTTCGGGGTCTAATGCTGCTGGCGCCGGTGGCCATAGCTGAGTCTGCCGGCAGGACATTGCCCCAGCATGCGGTTTTAAAAAAGGACAGCAGCTTGATCTCGAGTCTATCCCCAGAGGAAGCTGAAGAGTTCTGTTCCGTTGGAGTTGTGCAGGGTGAGGGAGAATGGGAAAGATTCCAGAAAGAAGTTCTGCTTCCTTCCAGACTGGCCAATGCAGAGTTTCTAGAGAGAATCCAAAATAACGGATACGGATTTAGCTTTGATATAACAACAAGACTTGACCATCCGGCGCTGATCATCACAGGAAGGCAGGATCATATTACCGGCTACCGTGATACCTGGGAGCTGATAGAGGACTATCCGCGGGCCGCTTTTGCAGTTCTTGATATGGCGGGTCACAATCTGCAGATTGAGCAGGCAGATGTGTTTAATGTTCTGGTTGAGGAATGGCTGAATAGGCTTGAGGAGAAGAGCTGAGGATAGCACAGGAGCAGGTTTCTTGAGCCCAAACGGACCGAGGGAACTGCCCCGTGGCTCGTATGCTCGAACCAAACGGAAGGGACATACGGTGTGATAAAGGAAATTGAAAGGGCAATATTGCGTCTTTAAGTAATCAGGAAGAACACAGGGCAGCTGCCCTTTCAAAATTGAGCCAAGGGACCTGTCCCTGTGGCTCTTTTTTCGCGATTTCCATCAACAAGAAGGAAACCCGTTACCCGGCAGCGAAACAAGTCATATGCATATTTTGGAAAAACAGCAAAGGAAGCTGATCTTAATGAAATTGATAAGACCCGCAAAGATACATAAAGAACAAATGTTGGCATACCGAAAAGCATTTCTGGACTCGGGAGAACTTCTTTATGGAGGCTCTTCCCTGCAAAACTATGAACATTATGAGAAATGGCTCGAAAAAGTCATCAGCCAGGAAGAAGGGCAGCTGCCGCCAAACCGGGTTCCTGCGACACAATTCCTGAGCATGGTTGATGATAAAGTAGTCGGCCTGGTTAATATACGCCACCGGCTGACACCAGAACTGCTGGTGGAGAGCGGGCATATCGGCTACAGTATCCTTCCGGCTGAACGCCGCAAAGGATATGCCGCTGAACAGCTGAAGATGAGCCTGGTCGAAGCAAAGAAATTGGGTTTGGAAAAAGTGCTGGTCACATGTGATAAAGCAAATATAGCTTCAGCCAGGACCATTCAGAAAGTTGGCGGGGTATTGGAGAATGAGGTCATTTCGCCAGACAGCGGTGAGGAGGTTCAGAGGTATTGGATACAGCTTTGACTTTTGTACCCGTCATTTTCTGCACTTAGAATGCCGGACTTAAGTTTTCTTTTTTATCTATATTTAGCAGGGAAGGAGGTAAGAGATGGATTGGCTAGAGCGATTGAATAGAGCAATGGATTATATTGAGGAGAATTTAGCGGGTGAAATAGATGGAAAAGAAATAGCGAGAAGAGCATGCTGTTCGGGTTACCATTTTCCAAGGATGTTCTCTTCCATGACCGGATTATCTTTATCAGACTATATCAGGCGGAGGCGCTTATCACAGGCGGCATTCGAGCTTCAAAACAACGCTGAAGTCCGGGTGATTGATCTGGCGTTTCAATATGGCTATGATTCCCCCGATGCCTTCAGCCGTGCTTTTAAAAACCTTCATGGAATTACTCCATCAGCGGCCAGGAATAAAGGAATCAAGCTAAAAGCCATCCCGAGGATTTCTTTTCAAATTTCGATTAAAGGGGACGAGGAAATGGATTACCGGATCGAAGTGCTGGAAACTGATGTTGAAATAGCGGGAGTCAGGCGGAAGGTGGTTACGGAGGATGCTTTTAAAACAATACCGCGGCTGTGGAAAGAAGCAACTGAAACGGGCATGCTGCAGCGTTTTATCAATCTATCCTGGGAAAATCCCCAATGCAAGCTGGAAGGGATACTGGGTCTAGTCGGAAAGCAGGCTGCCATTACCGATGAAGAGTTCGATTATTTCATGGGCTGCCGTTATACGGGTGAATCTGCAAGCGAAATGGAGAAAATCGTGATTCCCGCAAGTACCTGGGCTGTTTTCCCTGACATTCCTGAGGCTTGGAAGCGCCTGTACACCGAATGGCTGCCTGCCTCAGGCTATGAATTGGCAGATTTGCCGTGCGTTGAGAACTACCTGGCGCCTGACAGGGTTCCAAACAGCGAGTTGTGGGTGCCGGTCATAGCTAAATAGCGGGAAGGAGTGACAGGTTTTTTGTGACAAGCTGTATGAGAGACCTGTTCCTTTGTTTTTGAAAATCTACCAAGGGGATGTTTCCTATCAAGCCAACTCTGTTAATCTTTGGAACGGACCATTTTGCAGGCATAGATAATGGAGATATGTATATGACAGACAAAATGGATATTTTATCAGGCACAAGGCAAGCAGAAATCCAGGAGGTTATCACTTGTTTAAAGAATTTTAACCCGACAAAGGTAGCCTTGGAAGTTCTGCAGGAAAAGGAAGAAGCTTTGAATAATGAATATGCTTCTTATTTGAGTGGAGGCTATGAATTAACCGTTAATGAAATCGATCAAGTCGGATTCCGGCTGGCA
The DNA here is from genome assembly GCF_000473245.1 of Bacillus infantis NRRL B-14911. Classification (NCBI taxonomy): domain Bacteria; kingdom Bacillati; phylum Bacillota; class Bacilli; order Caryophanales; family Bacillaceae; genus Bacillus; species Bacillus infantis. The sequence goes on along the minus strand of NC_022524.1, from coordinate 4,706,043 downwards.
AAGGAATGCGGTTTGGGACATGTACATGCAGTCGATTGGAATCAGGATGAGGAGGGTGTGCCGGACCTCGGGGCTCTAAGTGAATGGGAAGATACGGAAGAGTATAGGGCGTTTACAGAGATAGGGCAGAAAATCACTTCTGAAGCAAATACATTTTTGCAGAATCATTCTATAAAGGACTATCTGCTTTGGCATAATGAACCGCGGAATATTGCCAGGGGACAGGAACTTTACATGAAAATGTCCCTGACAGGCAGCAATAGCAACCCGGCGGGCGCCATTTGGACAGCGAAGTATTGGTATTATCGCAATCTGTTGATTTTTAGAAATCTGGTAAACTTATTGGATTCCAATGAAGAACGGATTTTTGTTTTATATGGTGCGGCCCATCTCCATCTGCTATTGCAGTTTGCGAGGGAGAGCGGGTTATTTGATGTTGAGGCAGCCGGGGATTATTTGGGGTAGGGATTAACTTTTGATCTAGTGTGGGGCCGGGGGGTCTGTCCCCATGGCTCATATCACCAAAAAATTGAAACTAAATCGGTGTCTCTTCCGTATACAAATATTAACAGGAGGGATACCATGGAAGTTAAAGTGGCAGAGAAGAATGGGAGCCTGGAGATAAACTGGCTATTAAATAAGACTGAAATACCGTTATCGGCTATTACAGAAGTATCGAATGATGATACCTATGGCGGGCAGGAAAAGGAAGCCATAAGGATTGGGTTTCCATCCGGCAATACAGACAGAGTGGTTATTAAAACAGAGAAAGAAACTTATATACTTTTTACGAGTATTGGCGGCATAAAAGAAAAGATCTTAACTTTGATGAATAAGTCTGTGCGTTGATCTTAAGGAGGATTAGCGCTTTTTTTGTTGAAGTTCTTTGGTAAGCGGGCAGGCACTCATATGTGCATTCACAGCTGAAATTGAAGGGGGCATGGGCCAGGGGGTCTGTCCCTATGGCTCACAATATGAAAAGGAGGCTGAAATGTGGATTTACTATTCTGGGTTCTTTTCGGCTTTTTCATAGGCGGATTTGCGGTTCTCGTTTCCATGAAAAAGAATATGGAACGCAGGGTCGCTGCGCTAAAAAGAGACGGGGAAAGCAGCAGTATTTTATCCCGTCCTGTTGTCTGGTGGATCTTCGCGACGACAGTCTGGGGAGTTGTGAGCATGGGGCTTGTTGTGTGGTGGTTTTCGGTTAGCTGACATAAGTTTTGCCGATAAAAGTGAGGAGATCAATGATGGATAACTGTATTTTTTGCAGGCTGGAGCTTGAGCCGGATCAGAATGTTGTCATGAACAATGAACATTGTCTTTTTTTACAGCTGGGGCAGAGTCAAATAAAGGGAAGCCAGCTGGAAGGCGCAGGGTTAATTGTTCCTATTCAGCACAGGGAAACTGCGTTTGACTTAACACCCGAGGAGTGGGCGGCCACCTACAGTCTCCTTCAGGATGTGAAAAAGTACTTGGATGAAAAGCATGAGCCTCGAGGTTATAATTTAGGCTGGAACTGCGGCGAGGCTGGCGGACAGCATATTTTCCATGCACACTTTCATGTGATCCCGAGATATGAGGACGAACCTCTTGCGGGTAAAGGAATCCGGTATATGTTTAAAGGGAAAAAAAATCAGAGGGCGCTTAAACCTTCCCCTTTGGCCACTTGAAAGAGAGAGCTGATGGAAAATAACGTGTTTTCATGAAGCAGGATGCCTCTATGTTTATTTCAGTCAGCACCAAGTAAGGGATTGGGAAATGTTCTCCAGATAGGGTGATTCCAATAGAAAAATTAATATTGCATAAGAGGCATGATTATAGTTCAAATTTAAACTTTGCCGGCGGCCAGATAGCTCAGGATGGAACACTGCTGCTGATTGAAACCGGCCAACAGGAACTCGATTTTTTTGAGCGGCCTGTGCCGAAATGCAGCTGGACCCTCACGTTGATTAGAGATAACAGTATAGAGACTGTGGAATTAAAGAACATTCCTCTAATGCCGACTCACGCTGATCTGTTTTCCGATGGGACATTGCTTATAGTACAAAGCCGCTGTTTAAAGGAAGGAACTTACGTTGAACGAAACGCCAGGAGATATAACCAAAATGGGCAGTTAATCGAGGCATTCACGCTCGGTGATGGAATCAATGATGTGCAGATTGATGACTCAGATACCATTTGGGTCAGTTACTTTGATGAAGGCATCTTTGGGAATTTTGGATGGGATGAGCCCATGGGAAGTGCCGGTGTTGTGGCTTACACAATGAATGGCAAGCGGCTGTGGGGAGCCGGTGATTATGGCATCATTGACTGCTACGCTTTGAATGTGGCTGGATCTAAGGAAGTCTACTTTTACTATTATGATGATTTTGATCTCGTTCATCTGGATGAGATGAGAGAAGCCGGGCGCTATCGTGTGAACGGCCGTTACCCTCTGATGGGGCAATTTTTGTTGGATAAAGAGGGCATGATTGGTCAAATCGATATGTCAACGCTCATGCGCTACCGGAAAAATCAACACAGCTATACAGCAAAACATAAGCTGCAGTTAATTGATGAAGATGGCAAACGCATCATTGGGCCGGTGTTCATGCGGGGCTCACATCTGTATGCATACGGCAAGGATGGAATATATATAAAGTCATAGGACAGGTTCCATGCCAAACGGGCCAGCGGACCTGTCCCCTTGGCTCATTGGGAGGACTTTCAAATGTATAATAAAAACCACGATCCTAAAGGAAATATTAAGGCAGAGATCCTGCTATCGGGGCAATCTCTATCTTTTAAATTGGATGTAAACGAAACAAAGGTGCTGCTCGACAATATGGAAAAAGCATCGCATGATTTTAAAAAAATGGACTCTATTAAGCTGTATCATCCTGACGGCAGGTTGAAATCAGTGATCAACCCATTGCAGATATCGAGGATTTGGTTTACATGAAAGAAAAGGGACAGGTTTCTTGGCCCGAGCGGACGGAAAACCTGTCTCTCTGTATTAGTGTGGAAGCATAATAGTCTTGAGATACCTGCTGCTTATGGTTAAAGGCTGTATTTTCATTAGTGGTTAAGCCTGTCCTTAAATGTTTCCATACAGCATTCGATGTTTATGAGCAGCGTAATAATCTTGAGAGTGAACTCAAAGTTATCTCTCTGGAAGGATATTAGTGTCAGGCAGAACCGGATCTGCCATTAATATCTTCTATAGAAATGCCTTATTCAAGTCCTTTCTTAATGATTTGGGAACGGTTTTCCATTTGCGGGGGTTCCTCGAACCAGCCATTTTTAATCTTAATATTAATCCCTTCCTGCGCGTAGAAATAGACATCTTTTGCGAGCAAAAGTGTTTTCATCGCCAAATCGTTTCTTAAACTGAAAAATCCCCCTGTGCCTGACCCAATCAGTCCAAACCCATTAAGAATATATATACAGTGCATCATCAGCTTGTCAGAAAAGGGAGGAACTGTTGATGTAGTTACCGTTGCCCCGGAAGTCGCGGAGAGATGGACATCCCCATCCAGAAGTAATTCCTCCATAACTTTGACCTGTTTCTTGGCAAGATCCTTCCCTTTTAAAAAATATTGCCTGGCTTCCTTGTTTTGAGCGCACTGAGCAAAGCCTGTAATTAACTGCATTCCAATATTATTAACTTCAAGATTATGATGAAGGATCCCAACCTCCAGGGCTGATAGAGGCCTTTTTTCACCAATTAGTTTAAACCCCTCCATGTACTTTTTGCTTTTAATAAATTCCGTCTTCTTCTGCATAGTCACTTTAGGAGGGAGAGATAGAATTCCATTTTCAAGTAAATAGCGGGTTGAAAGTTTATAGATTTTTTGAGTGACAGTTGTGAGTCCCTCATAAATGGCCATTACCTTTTTGTTGTAGGTCATATTCATGCCAAGGGTGTACAGCCCCATGCTAACTTCCTTTAATACACGGACAAACATGATATCAAATCCATTATCATATAACTTGGGGGCCTCCAGGTTTACATCCTCTGATGTGAAACCCACAGGTTTAACCATTCCCTGTTCAGAAAATAGATTTTCCATCTCAGCTACATAAAAATTAAGCTCCTGCCATAATCCGCCCAAAATATTTCTTGCTTGCGGGTCATCTGCCTTTTCGATAAAGTATTCCAGAAACCGCATAATCAAGGTTTTTTCCTGATATGTCTGCCAAAGCGAACCTATTTCGGACACATTTAAAGGATTTGTCAGAACCATGCAGATACCTCCTAATCAAATATCCCTAAGTGCTATGTATGTTGTTTCTAGCGTTTCCAATTAAGGAAAAACCATACTGTATTTTGGGCCGTGGTATCTGTCCCTTTTGCATACTCCTTTTTATAAGAATATTCATCTTTAAAAGCAGGATAATGGAATAAATTGGTGAATATTAGTAAGAATCAATTTAGGACAGATGAAATTAGATTGGATAGGAACAAAGGCTAGATGTTTAAAACTTACTGAATTAGGCTTTAAAGTAAATTTAAGAATTGAGTATCGAAGGGAAAATATAAGAGTGAATGACTACCTGTTCCATGCAGAAAATAGAAATATTTCGGTGCTGACTTTAATAAATGACAGTGAGTATTATGAAGGGTTAGAGAGAATGAGGAACGATGTGAAAATAAATCCGGATATAAACATTGTGAATGATTTTGCGGAGCTGTTTTGTACTGCTGAAAAATTTTAGAAGAACAGAGGGACAGATACATGAGAAACCTGTCCTTCTGTCCTATAGGCAAGCCCGGCGCAGCTGCCTGTCTTCATCACGTGGGGAAAAGATAGCCATGAGCCCCTTATTGCTTACGTTAAGGGCTGCATTCTTATTAAGCGGTTTAAGCGATATCTATACGTATCAATAAAAAACTCCAGCTTAATAATTAAATGAAGGATCCTTTTAATCAAGCTAGTAAGTGTACTCACAATGTATCCCTCCACATTCATGATCGTGCACGGAAAAAGCTGCACTAGCATTAATATCCTCCAGAGCAGATTCCTTTATTCACTTCCATTCTTGATATCACATGCAAATCTACAGGGTGCGTTAATTTGATAGTGGTGCTATGGCAAATATCCTTCCTTCTTTGTGTCGTCACTCTCCTGTTTGGTCTATTTAAGAAATCATGGCTTTCCATGTTCATCAGTTTTATCACATCACTTCCGATAGCTTATTACTTCCTGGGAGCTGAAAATAGCTGGAGGCTGGTTGCTTTAGCTCCTATATTTTCGCTGCTTCTGACCTTTGTTTTTTGGAGGAATAAAGCACGCTGATTTGACTGTGGGAAAGGATCTGCACATTTTTTGCGGAAAGTTATTTAGAGCCGGCTGGCAAGCAAACTCAGAGCTCCGGAAATTTAGGAAAAGGAAACAAAACTGGATGGGGGGAGTATCGTGCTGCGGGCAGTCTGGAAAAACATATTGTATATACTGGAACATAAACTTAATGTCCTGATCGAGTGCTGGAAAGAGGGGCTATTCCTGCAGGGGATTGTCCACGATTGGTCAAAATTTTCCCCGCAGGAGTTTATGCCATATGCAAAGAAGTTCTTCTATAAGGGCCAAAAGGACTCCATTGATGAGTTAAAGTGGAAGTACGCATGGCTCCACCATCAGCACAAGAACAAGCACCACTGGGAACATTGGGTAGTTGACCCGAAAAATAAACAAGCCCTGCCGATGCCCAGAAAATATCTTCTTGAAATGGTTTGTGACTGGCGTTCGTTTTCGAGGAAGTGGGGAAGAAGGGTGAAAGCTTCCACTATGGACTTGAGCGGCAATATAATTTTGCATCCCGATACGAAAAAGGAACTGGAAGATATATTGGAGAAGAAAAAGGCAGAGGATGCTAGGTGGAAAAATAGGGACGCGATTTAACTTGGAATAGGCTGCCTGCAAGGCGGCTTTTTTGCTGTTTCGGAATAAATGCAGGAAAAAAATGAGCCAAGGAACCTGACCCCCTGGCCCAAAAAATGGTTGCGCGGTTTTGGAAGTGTGTATATAATGTATATATAGTATATATACAATAGTTGAAAAAGAGGGAATTCCATGCAAATCATTATCTCCAACAGTTCCAAGGAGCCGATTTATGAACAAATTACTAAACAGATTCAATCCTTAATTTTAGCGGGCGATCTGCAGGAGGGGTCAGCGCTGCCTTCCATACGCCAGCTCGCGAAGGATCTCCAGATCAGTGTGATTACGACGAAACGGGCTTACGAGGAATTGGAGAAGGCGGGTTTTATTTATTCTATTGTTGGCAAAGGGTCTTTTGTTGCCGAACAAAATTTAGAAGTTATTAGGGAAAAGAAGCTGAAGGTCATTGAGGAACAGCTGGGGGCGGTTATAATTAACGGCCGGGAAATTGGTCTCTCATTGGATGAACTTCAGCAGCTATTGAAGATTTTATATGAGGAGTGACTGTATGGAGAATGTGGTCGAATTGAAAAATGTTGCCAAGGAATTCAAGGGTTTTTCCATTAAAGATATAAATTTTCAAGTGAAGCAGGGCTTTATTACAGGGTTCATCGGAGGGAATGGCGCCGGAAAGTCGACGACCATTAAAATGATGATGAATCTGCTGAAGCCGGATCAGGGCGAGATCAGGATCTTCGGGCTGGACTATAAGACACATGAGAAGGAGATCAAAGAGCGCATCGGGTTCGTTTATGACGGAAATGTATTTTATGAAGGGATGAATTTAAAAGATATAAAACGCATTGTTGGACCAGCGTATAAGCGCTGGGACGATCGTTTGTTTTATCAATATGTAGAGCAGTTCGAGCTGCCCCTTAATAAAGCGATCAAAACCTTTTCAAAAGGGATGCAGATGAAGGCATCACTGGCGATTGCCTTATCGCACCATGCAGAGCTGATTATCATGGATGAACCTACATCAGGACTGGATCCTATTTTCAGGCGGGAAATGCTCGATCTGCTGCAGGAATTGATGCTGGATGACCGGCGCACGATTTTCTTCTCTACACATATCACCACAGATTTGGACCGCATCGCTGATTATATTGCCTTTTTGCAAAATGGGAGACTGGTATTTAATCAGTCTGTCCACGAGGTGGGGGAAAATTATGCGCTCGTAAAAGGCGGGCTGGAACTTTTGGACCGGGATACAGAGAAGGCTTTTGTCCATATTCACCGGGCTCCTACAGGGTTTGAGGCCCTGACTGACAATATCGAACTTGTAAATAATACTTTTGGCCATTCTGTTGTAGTGGAACAGGCGGGCCTGGAGGATATTATGTATTACATGAAGGGGAGGAAAAGCTATGTTTAACCTTATCAGGCGCGATGTGATACTGCAGAAAAAACTGATCTTGACCTTTATTCCTTTTATCCTGTTCTTTATTGTAATGGATTCGCATCCTGTGCTGATTTTCAGCGTTGCCAGCATTTTCATTCCTTTTAATGCCTATGCCTATGATGAAAAAGCAGAGGCGAACATTCTGCTGAACAGCCTGCCCTATACGCGTAATGAAATCATTGCTTCACGTTATCTCGGAGCAGTTATCTATATGATTTTAGCCATAGGCGGCACTTGTCTGGCATTGCTTGCATTCAATAAGGCATTTACCATCGAAGATATGGCTATGGGAGGCGGCATCTTCTTAGCATTCGCTGCATTCACATTTCCGCTGTTTTATATATTTAAACCAGGGCATATCACAACAGTCCTGATGATTACATTCGTTCTATTAACAGGGATGGGTCCGCATCTCCTAAACCTGATTGCTGAAGATCTTTCTTTAATCACCGGTTTTATTGCAAGTTTGTCCAACCCGGCGTTGTACACGGGGGCAGCAGTAATCATTTTGGCTCTGTATGGCATTTCCTGGGGAGTCACCACATTCATTTACCAGAGAAAGGCGTTTTAATGCTCCTTTGAGGAGGGCCGGAAATGGATGAAGTATTCAAGAGTCTAAAAAAAGCAGGGATCCATTACATAAAAAATGATCAAGAATTCATCTTAGAAATGTTTGAAGATAATATAAACAATCCCCATGAAGCAGACACAGCCATAATGAAACTTATTACTAATCTAACTGCCTTTAAAGAGAGGCGTATCTTGTTCGAATGCCCTAGAACTCTCCTTGATCAATTGATGTTCACAAAAAGGAAAATGGTAATGACTGGAGAAAGAGTCATTTACACCAGGGAATTTACTGAACCTATCAATCAACCTGCAGCCGGTTATGAAGTATGGTCCATTGAGCACGAGGAATCAATCGCTTTCCTGTCAGAGGTAATGGGCAGGAGTTTTAACGATACTAGAAGATTTTTAACGGGCATGCAAACAGAGTTGCCCTCACAGGTAAACAATATGTACACAGTACTGATGATTGCAGATGAACCGGCTGGCGTTGTTTTTCCCCACCTGGAGCCTGATTCGGATAGACAAGGACGTCTCTTTTGGATTGGCATGCACCCGAAATTTTCAGGGAATGGGCTGGGTCAGAGGCTCCATTTGCTGGGGTTATATAGGCTGAGAAATGAATTTAAAGCAAACTCGTACCTGGGCGCAACGAAAATTGATAACACGCCAATGAGAAAAATTATGATAGCGAATGGTTGTACTCAGAACAAAAATACGGTCCTATCATTGGAATATAATTTATAAGTAACAGGAATCTGACCTTGTTTCACATAAATAAAAAGAAACAGTTTCCTCTCACCGTAGAAAGGGGCAGTGCTATGATTACAGTAAATCCTATCGGGATTGCATATAATGAAAGACACGAAATAGAGGACGATTACTGGGGCGAAGTGGTCAGCAGGATCGTGCTGGACGATTCTCTGCCAGAAGACGGGCTCGACGGAATTGAATCCTTCTCCCACTTAGAAATCATTTATCATTTTCATCGGGTGGATCAAAGTAAAATAGTGCCTGGTGCAAGGCATCCCAGAAATGACAGCAGCCTCCCAAAAGTGGGGATCTTTGCTCAGCGCGGCAAAAATAGACCGAATCAACTAGGCCTGACAACTGTGAGGATAGTCAAAAGAGAAGGCAGGGAACTGACCGTCACTGGGCTTGATTGCATCAATGGGACGCCGATTCTTGATATCAAGCCGGTGATGGAGGAATTCCTGCCTAAAGAGCCTATCAGCCAGCCAGATTGGTCCCATGAGATTATGAAGAATTATTGGGACTGAAGTTCAAAGGGAAAAAAGAGAGATCAGTTGGCGCGATTTACTATTAGAACCGGAGAAAGATCTCCATTCCCGCCTCCATAAAAAAGGACGGAGTTCTGATTAAAGCTAGCTGCCGTTGCTGCTTTTAGCCTGAACTGAGTCTTGCCGCTCCGGTTGATTTGAGCCAGTGCGCTGGCCGGGATATCTATATCAATGTAATTAGAAACGGCGGCCGGCTGAAAACTGGCTATATCGGTAAGTGTGGCTGCGGCGGAATAATCGTTTTGTTCGATTGGGGCAGATCCAAAAGTTCCGTTCTTCATGTCGATTTTTACATCAGTGACTGCCCCTGTGATCAATTTTGTATACAGGCGCAATTTTGCTGACCCAATCGCTGTCTGTCCGAGCGTGCTTGTGTCAAAGGATAAGATCCCTCTGAAGGTATCAGTATTGTACATTCCTTTATCGCCAGCCTTGATGTCCCCGGAGCCTTTGCCATCTGCTGTGAAGCGGCCGGCAAACCCGCTTTCCCCTGAGATGGCGCTGAATGTCAGCGAGTCCCCGGGAGGAGCATCTTCTTCGATGATATATACTTCTTCTTTGACAGACTCTCTTTGCCCGGAGCTGTCCTGGCTGAAAAACTTAAGGGTCGTATCGTCGTAAATGTAAATCGGTCCCGTGTAGAGTGTGGATTGTGCTGTAGGATTCGAACCGTCCACTGTGTAGTAAGTGGATGCTTCTTTATTGGTCTGGAGCTCTACATAGACAGGCTGATTATAGGTTCCGCCTTTAGGGCTTGCTGATGTAGCAGGGGCATCGCCGGCATCTCCTCCATCATCACCGCCTGCAAATGAATGGAAAAATTCCCACATCATCCGGCTGGCATCAGGGCCCTGTGGATCCGTATAGCTGCCTTGCACATTTCCCCCTGACCAGGCATGCCCCATGCTTTGGACAGTGACTTTTTTCATCCAGACTCTGCCGTCCCCAGCTTTATAATGGCTGACAGTGTAGCTTTTTCCGCCAGGAACGTTTAAGTTCTCGGTTTGGTCCGGCTGGTCGTCGATCCAGCCATCCTCTTTGCCGTTCTGTGCTAAGTCGTTTGTCACTGCCCATTGGGTGATGACCTGGTTTCCATTTACCGGTGCGACTGTATAGTCCGAAGTTCCGTGAAACACTATGACTGGCATGGTGTCTGCCTGGCTTCCCATTGCCTGATAGGCAGCCCTCCCCTGGCGCACAGGGTCAGGGCCGCCGCTCGACATAGCCGTAAAAGCTCCGGTCATGCTGGTTGCAGCCTTGTATTCAAGACCCGCTCCCACCCCAATTCCAGAGAAAAGGTCAGGATATGCGGCCCCCATGATCACGCTCATCGCTGCACCTGCTGAGAGACCCGCCGCATACACCTGATCTCCTTGGACTGAGTAATTATTTTTAATAAGATTTACCATCCCGGCGATAGCAGCTGGTTCCCCGCTGCCGCGCGACTGGTGGGCTGCCTCGAACCAGTTCCAGCACTTATTGGAATTGGCGCTGCTGGTCTGTTCAGGATACAGTACCAAGAACCCTTTTTCATCAGCGAGTGTATTCATCTTTGTCCCTGTCGCAAACTGGCTGGCATCCTGTGTGCACCCATGCAGCATGACATATAACGGATAAGACTGACTTTCATTGTACTGATCAGGAACATACAATTTATAAGGCTTCCCTGCATAGGTACCTGTAATAAATTGTCCTGCAGCCTTTGAATTACCAGGAAGCAATGTGACCGAGCATACAAAAATCAAAACGATTAAACCAATCCAGGATTTTCTGCGAGCCATCAAAACCATTCCTCCTTTTCATTCTTCGGGTCTAGTGTAGGAGGGGGGAGTTACAATGAAGTTACAGTATCCAGGAAGGGATTGAGCATTTTTTGTTGAATTTTATATTGATTAATATATAGAGGCGGGTTTGAATTGAAAATAAAGTTAGGGTGCTTACACGCCCATTTTTCGAATATCGAATACATTGAGAAAGCCTTTGCCCCATATGATATGGAACTAATACATTTTGTTGATCCTGCATTAATATATCGAGTTACATCAGATAGGAGCTTCAAAACTGCAGACGCACGAAATAAAGTAAAGGAACAGATAGAATGGATAGCCCAATGTAATGTTGATGCCATACTGGTTACTTGCACAAACTATATTACTATTCTATCGGAAGAACAACTTTCAATTTCTGTGCCTATCATAAAGATTGATGAACCCTTCTTTGAGTCTGTCTGTAAAGTAAAGCGGGCACAGACAATCGTATTTACAAATCCTGCAACAGTCAAAGGAACTTTAGAGCGTCTGAATCAATATGCACACAATCATCAGAAATCGATTGATATAGAGGCAAAGGTAATCAACAATACTTTTGAATTGATAATGCAAGGGAGAAAGCACGAATATAACCAAGAAATTTCCAAGTTTTTGCAAGGGATTATTCTGGAAGATAAAATAATTTCTGTTGCTCAACTATCTATGGTCCAAGCATCCAAAGAAATTAAGCATAAGTCTAAAACTATAATTAATCCCTTGGATACATTAGTCTCTTCCGTGGTCAAAAAGTTGAAATTAGAATGAACCAGGGGGACAGGTCCCTTGGCTCTTTTTTGGCTGGGCCAGGGGGACCTGTCCCTGCATGGTTACATATTTATATCATTTTCTGGTGTTCATTTTTCGTCTGATTACCTATTTGCAGACCTAATTGAATTTGCAAACGACAACAGTATTTCAATAACTAAAACAAAAGATTATCGGGTGATTGAAAAATAATGCTGTTAGAAAGAGGGGCCTGCCCTTGAAGCCTTTTAAAGATAAGATCTATTGGACGCTGATGCCTGTAGCATTAATTATTAGTTTTGTAATCATATTTTTTCTCCCAATAAAGAATATCTACGCATATATGACCCCATTAGTATTTTGGATTGTTTATTATATCTGGACTTATTTTGATGAAAAACGCAATAACAAACAATAAGGTTTCTTATCGGCCTATTTGATCCGGCACTTTTGCCCAGCAAAAAACAAAGGGATGGAATACTCCATCCCTCTATCCATTATTCTCAATAATATCCTCAACAATCTCAAACGCCTTCTCCTTAGTCATTCCCTCTCTCAATGAAAACTCAATATGATAAGAACCTTTCTCGAGATTGAAGAATGCTATTAGCATATCTGTGTCAGCCGCAATCTCTCTATAATGGACATCCACACCGTTCATCGTTTTAATCTTGCTGTCAATTTCACCATCAATGATCTCGAAATTGCTGTAGGTGATGATGAAAAGCCAGGGTTCTCCATCATAAAGTCCATATAGAACCTTCGAATCCATTGTATTCTCATATTTTTCGATATACTCTTTGTCTCTTAACTTACCCTTTTCTTTTGAATAGACCACAACCAGGTCCTTCTTGTCACCTGTTGGCGGATATTTAACCTCAGCCGATGTGATGGAATACTGTTCATATTCAGGAATAAATACATCAGTCTCAAATTCATCGCCAGCCTGCTCTTGAAAAGAATTGGCTCCTCCGTCCGTTTGAGAGGAACAGGCACTGGCAATTAACATTAATCCAAGCAGCAAAAGACTCATTCTCCGCTTCAATTTCTCAGCTCCCTGTTTTTTTGGATGCTGTTATATATTAACATATTATTCCAAATAATTTAAAGGAAGAACAGTTTATACCTCTTAAGAAGGTCAAACCTTTCATGATATAGAATAGGTAATATAAGGAATAACATGAATGCGGAGGATTAGAATGGAACAGATCTTCAGAGACATTGTTGAAATAATGCATCACGACTATGCGGGGTGCATCGATAAAAAAGGATATGATCATCCGGAGGCTTATTTTGAAAAAATACAGCTTTTAAAAGAAACCAATAGGCTGACCAGGGAGCAGTTTGCAGATATAGTAAGAGACTATTTATTGGACTTTCAAGACCATCATATTTACTTTGCTGACAGCTCGGCGGAAAAAAGAAAGCCGGTGGACAGAGGATTCCAGGTCAGGCGATATAAGGACTGCCTTTATGTTACCGGGGCGAAAAATGAACAAAAATTAAATGCCGGCATGGCGATTATTTCGCTTGGGGGCTTCACCATCCCGGAACTGAAAGAAAAGCACAGCCGGCTTTTGAAGGCTAACCATCCCGAACGGGAAGACTGGATGCCGATCCTTTCGCTGTATGAATATGGCGACATAGAGGATGAGCAGGGGAATGTTCGTAAAATTACTTTCAGTACTTATGAAAAACCAGGATATACGCCAGCCTATACTGTGGAAAAGGTGAATCAGGATACATTGCTATTCACCATTACTGATTTTGCGGATCCAGATGCCATTGTAAAACTGGTCAGAGATAATAGGGATCTTATTGAATCAGCAACCCAATGGATAATAGATGTTCGGGTCAATTATGGCGGAAGCGACTCCAGCTACTATCCTCTCATGCCGTATATCATGCCTGAAGAAGGTGTGGAGCTCGCTGACAGAGAGGATACGATGCTGTTTAACTGCACCCATTCGAACACCGGCAGATTTCTGGCGGGAGCGTTCCCGGAACTGGAAGGCATACAGGGGGAAGAGGCACAGCAATTCCTTAAGGTCTTTATTCGGGAGTGGCAGAAGAACAAAGGAAAAGGATTCGTCGAGTTTGATTTTAAAGATATTGTGCCCGACACGTATGTGAAAGGCGCCAAATATCCTAAATCAGTTGCAGTTTTGTCAGATTATATGTGCGGCAGTTCGGGTGATTCCTTTGTTGAGCTTTGTAAAAAGTCCAGCAAAGTCCGGGTCATCGGCAGGCCGACAAAAGGATTAAATGATTATGCCAACCTCATAAGCAAGCACTGGGATAACGGATTTGAATTCATGTATCCCACTTCAAGGCTGTCACGGATTGACAGGGGCATGGGGATGACGGGCAAAGGGATAGCGCCAGATTTGTATGTACCATGGACACCCGAGCACTTGAAGCGGGATGTTGACCTGGAGAAGGCGATAGAATGGCTGGCATTGGAAAAAAGTACATTCAGGTAGGGCGATTTTACAAGAGAAAAAGACAGACCTAAATCTGCCTTTAAAGATTACTTCGCCCAATCCACAGGCGGCTTAGTAAGCTGTGCCGGCACACCTAGTTCCTCTGCGGCCGCCAGAATGAATTCTTTACGGAAAAAATAGCTTACATGCCTGACAATTTTTCCGTTTTCGGTTTCCTGGTACTGAATGTCATGGATGAACGGGCCTTGTCCTTCGTCGGCAAAAACAATAATAACCGGCTTGCCCCAAAGTATGCGGGACTCGGCCCTGTATCCAGGCAATCCATAGCGCAGCGAGCCATTCCGCATTTCTTCTTTGCTAAATTCTGCGAAGCCTAAAGGTGCTTCATTTTGTGCCTGGTCACTGATCAGATCCAGGACTGCTTCGACATCGCCTTCGTTTAAGGCCTTTAAATAGGCTTTGATGACCGGCTCATTTTCATGGACGAAGCGGTGATCCTGAGTTTCCGGATTGTTATGCTGCTTCAATTTTTCCTTCATCCTTCTCGTTGTGGCATAAACGGCTCCCGGCGTGGTCCTGGCCATGCCAGCCACTTCCTCTGCCTTGAACTTAAAGACTTCAAACAGCAGGAATACGGCAATTTGCCTTGGCTTGAACAGCTCAACAAGGTAGCCGAGTGCCTGCTGAAGCTCTAGCGTCTCCGTAAATTCAACCGTTGGTATATCTCCTTCGTCTAACGTGCCAAGATTTCTTTTCTCCCTGCGGCAGTGGTCGATCCAGATGTTAGTGGCCATCCTGTACAAATAGGATTTTGTATTTGTCGGATGCCATCTTTGAAATAATCCGCCCAATGCCTTCAGCATCGTTTCCTGAAACAAATCCTCGCCATCCCACGGGGATCCGGTCAGATAACGGCAATAATTCCATAGCTGCCCTGAATGGGCCTGTGCCATTTCAGAAAACATTTCCTTCAGTTCGCGTGCTTTGCCTGCTAATTCTTGTTCTGTCACCATATAATCAGCTCCTTTATTGGTAGGACGAATAGGTAGGGCGAAATTGTACGCAAATAATGAATTGATTTATAATTTTCATTGCTTGTTTGATTTACTCTGCACTGTTAAAAGAATCTTTTACCGAAGGTCTTGTTTCGCAACGCAGTAAAAGTAATGGTGTCCCTATGGAATTTAAAAGAGGCTAACAAAAGGGAGAGGCAGTGTGTCTATAGAACGGTAACTATGGTCTACTAAAATGGATACACAACTAGTTTTTCCTGTATTTATGGCTGTAGGGGTTAAAAGGTGTAAAGTAAGAAACTGAATAATCCAAGTTTATGATTTCGCTGAACTCAAATACTTTACTGTTTTGAAGAATACCTCTATTGATAATTTTCATTGCTGCTTCTCCTTTTTTGCAGTTCAGAAGCGCAGCCTCTTCCTTGGTTACATTTACAGCTGTGTATGTTGTGATGAAGTGGGATATATGATAGTCGCATTCCTGTACATAATCATGGACAGATTTTTTTATTTCTTCTTCATTTAAATCAGGAAAGTAGGAGTAAGGCAATCTTGTGGTTTCAATTTGCATTTTTTGATAGTTAACAATGCGTACCCGTTGATATTCCCATAATTTTTTATCGTCGCCACTGATATCAAAAATTTGTTCTAAGTTCTTATCTGGTTTAATCTTTTTTAAATATATAATTTTAGATTGAATATCTTTGAATTTTTTTTCAGTTAAAGAATTATAGATCAATGGGCTTCTATATCTGGATTCATTGACGAAAATTCCCGACCCCTGAACAATTTTGATGCATCCAATATTCACAAGCTTCTTTAGGGCTTCTCGAATGGTATATCGCGATACTTCATATTGGACCGCAAGCTCCCTTTCGGTAGGCATCTTCTCACCAGTTTTATATTTATTTTGATAAATCTTGCTGAGGATATCGTCTGCAATGAAATCTCGTTTATTCATAAGTTTTACCTCAAAAAATGATTTTGACTACTAATCTTGACTACTAATCTATTCTTTCATATTCTCTCTTTGCAGGAAAGCCTTTAACTAAAAGTACCTCTAGTGCATAATGCGCTAGGGGTACTTTATGAGCATTAGCTCTGTGCTTTATGGTGTATGAATGGTTCCATTTGGAATGCGTGCTTGCGTCCATTCATGTTTGCGGTAGATAACAGGATACTCTTTAGCCATCTCTTCATTAAAATCTACTCCAATACCTACTCTTTCAATTGGATAAATATAGCCATCTATTACCTCAATTGAATTAGGAAACATCCTTTTTATCGTTTCTTCTGGCTCTTGTACCTCTTGAATGGCTGCGTTATGAAGATGGATATTTAAGTGCGTATTGACAGCTACTCCAATGGGGGTCATATCAGATGGTCCATGCCATGCAATGCGGACACCAAAATTCTCACATAATGCCGCTAATTTTAGGGCAGGTGTAATTCCCCCGATTTGTGATACATGGCAGCGGATATAATCAATCTGCCGATTGACAATAAGGTTCCTCCACTCCGCAGGGTTATTAAACAATTCACCCGTTGCCAAAGGCGTGGTACATTGCGACCGCAACTGTGATAACCACTCATTTTGATCAGGAGGCAAGATATCTTCTAAGAAGAAAAGCTTATAGGGCTCCAAATCCTTTGCTAATTGTAGTGCCTGATTAGGAAACAGCCTTTCGTGAACATCATGGAGAAAATGAATGTCATATCCATACTTCTCACGCAGTGCTTTAAACATTTTTACAACATCTTTCATATAAATATCCGGATCAAAGTACTCTCCCTCACTTAAATCTCTGGCTAAATGCATCTGATGATTTTTGCCGCCGTATAAACCTAGTTGACAGCGGATATGGCGATAACCCTTCTTAACCAAAGAATCTACATTGGAAAATAGTTCTTCCAGTGTCAATCCATCTGCATGTGCATAAGCCCCAATCGCATCTTTGGATTTCCCTCCAAACAATTGGTAAAGCGGCATATCCGCCAGCTTGGCTTTAATATCCCACAAAGCCATGTCAATCCCGGCAATTGCATTATTTAAAACAGGGCCATTCCTCCAATAGGAATTAACCATCATTACATGCCACAGGTCTTCAATATTGTTGGCATCCCTATTGATTAATAGCGGTTTTAAATATTCATCTATAATAGTTTGTACAGCTAAAGGACGCTGCTGAAATGTTGCACAGCCATATCCATAAACACCTTTATTGGTTTCTATTTTGACAACAATAAGATTATGTCTTTGTGGATTAGTCACAAATGATTTTATATCTGTTATAAATGTGGGTTCCAACTGTGATTCTTCCTCTCGTTTTAAATTGCATGTGTCAACTCGAAGCAATTTATACTTAAATTAAAACATAGCAAAAATGGCAGCGTCAATTTGGTATGGGAAGTCGTGTAATTAGGATGATTTACCGTACCAATTCTAAAACATTTTAGAACATAAACCTTGATATAATAGGGTTTTAATGGTTCTGATGGTCTTTTTAAACCGCTTTCAAACCATTTTCTAATATGCTATTATTTGCGTGTCAATTCGAATTGCAATGAGGAATGAATAGATCTGGCCAATTTTTTACGATGAGGAGTTGAAACCAAAGGTGAAAGAAAGAGATACCGTAAGAAATATCATCGAACATGTCGGTGGAAAAGAGAATATAAAGAAAGCCTGGCACTGTATGACAAGGCTGCGTTTTGATTTATATGATGATTCCTTAATTCAGCATGAAAAGGTTAAACAATTAACTGGTGTTATTGGTGAACAACTGCAAAGCGACCAATATCAAATCATAATGGGGACAAATGTCCAAAAGTATTACTCCCTTTTAGTAGAAGAGCTGGGTATTGATGAAATAGACGAAAGTGAGCAGGAAAGTAACAAGAAAAAGGGTCTTTTCTCACGCTTATTGGATGTAGTTTCAGGAGTATTCGGTCCCATTGTTCCGGCAATCGCAGGTGCAGGGATGGTTAAAGGGATTATAGCAGGCTTAATTGCATTGAATGTTTTGTCAGCGGATACAGAAACGGTAAAAATCTTGGACTTAATTGCAAGCAGTGTCTTTTATTTCTTGCCATTTTTTATTGCGGCATCAGCCGCCAAAATATTCAAAACCAATCAGTATCTTGCTATTGCGATAGCAGCTGGCTTTATGTACCCAACCTTGAATGATGCTGCTAAGTTAGGAGAAGTCAGTCAATTTCACTTTATAGGATTGCCAATACCGGTGATTAACTATGCCGGAAACGTTATACCTGTCATTTTATCTATATGGGCATTAAGTTTTATTCACAGATTAGTTGATAAGTATATGCCTAGCGTGTTAAAAACTGTATTCACCCCTACACTAACGCTGCTGATTGGCTTGCCTTTTGCATTAATTGTTTCTGGGCCTTTAGGAAGTTATGTCGGCAAGGGATTAGCCTTTATTGTTCAATCATTATTCGATATTTCTCCTGTTCTGGCAGGGGTGGTCATGGGTGGATTGCGGCCGATTGAAATTGTATTTGGAGTGCACCACGCGATGACACCTATTGCCTTGCAGAACTTCGCAGATAAAGGCTATGACATGCTCATGCCTATGATGTTTATGACAAACATGGCTATTGCAGGCGCTACATTTGCCATGTTCTTTAAAGCCAAGAGCAAAGCAGAGAAGTCCATTATTCTTTCTGCAACAATTTCAGCTCTTTTAGGTATTACAGAGCCAGCATTATTTGGGGTTCTCATTAAAAATCGAAAATCATTTATTGGCTGTTCTATCGGCAGTGCGATAGCTGCTACTTTCTTTGCAATCATGGGAGTCAGAATTTATGGCTATATCCTCTCAAGTATTGTAAGTTTGGTTGCATATGTAGGACCATACTTCACATACGCTTTAATTGGAATTGCCATTGCCATTGGCACATCATTTGTGATTACGTACTTTGCTGTGAAGAATAACAAAGAGAATCCACATAGCAATTTTACATTAAAGGAAATTGGCTAATGGCTTAATTTTACATGAAATCAGCTAGTTAATATGAAAGTAAATGCTTGACTTCCTCTTGGACGTCAAGCATTTGCTTTAATAGAACAGGAAAAAGAACATGATGAGGTGAGGTCCAATGAAAAAAATAGCTATATTAAATAAATTGATAAATAGCGGTGTTATTGCAGTTATAAGAGCGGATTCAAAGAAAGAAGCATTAGGCATTACAGAGGCCATAGTAAATGGTGGATTCACAGGATTGGAATTAACCTTTACCATACCAGATGCGGAAGGGGCAATCCGGGAAATCAAAGAAAAGTATGCTGATCACGATCAGCTAGTAATAGGGGCAGGAACTGTCTTAGATGCAACTACAGCAAGGATTGCCATTATGGCAGGGGCAGAATATATTGTTAGTCCATTTTTTGATCAGCAGACTGCAGAATGCTGCCATTTGTACCAGATCCCGTATCTTCCTGGCTGTATGAGCATAACGGAAATATCACATGCGTTAAAAGCAGGCGTGGATATTATTAAGTTATTCCCAGGCAGTGGATTTGGACCAGGATTTATAAGTGCCATAAAAGCGCCCTTGCCGCAAGCGAATATTATGCCCACAGGCGGGGTGAGTCTGGAGAATATGGAGCAATGGTTTGCAAATGGAAGTATGGCTGTTGGAGTGGGCGGCAGCTTATTAGCACCTGCAAAAACAGGAGATTTTGAAGAAATTACAAAATTGGCCAGGCAGTATATGGACAAGCTTAAGGCTATCAGAGGAGACCTATAAAATGAGCCGGATTCTGACTTTAGGAGAAATAATGCTCAGATTGTCTACCAGGGTGGATACTAGATTAAGCGAATCAAAACAATTTCAGGTTCACTATGGAGGCGGTGAGGCTAATGTAGCGATTAGTTTGGCTAATTATAACCATTCAGTATCTTTCGCAAGTAAAGTCCCGAATAATGCATTGGGACTGGCTGTGAAGAGGCATTTGCAGCAATATGGGGTATCAACTGATTTATTGCTATTCGGGGGGACTAGACTGGGGTCTTATTATCTAGAAAGTGGTGTTGGGGAACGCTCATCTTCCGTCATCTACGATCGTGCTTATTCCAGTTTCTCAGAGATAGAGATGCTTGAATGGTCTATGGATGAGCTTTTTGGTGATGTGGAGTTATTCCACGTTTCTGGAATTACCCCCGCTCTATCTGATAATTGGGCCAAGCTAACTGAGCAATTGATGAAGGAAGCAAAAAAACGCAGTGTGAAGATAAGCTTTGATATTAACTATCGTGCTAAATTATGGAGTTATATAAAAGCAAAAAGTATACTGCCGGCGTTGCTTCCTTATGCGGATTATTGCTCGGCCGGCAAGTTAGATGCTATCCACCTTTTGGGGATTGAAGAGCAAAGTAAGGATGGAGAAGATGTGGCTAATTATTATCAGCAAATGAGTGACCTCTACCCAAACATTGAGATGTTTTATTCAACTTTAAGAGAAATAAAGTCGACCAGCGACCATATATTGAAAGGAACTATTTGGAATAAGGGTGTTCTATATGCCTCAAAGAAACACTTCATTGTACCGGTAATCGATCGTGTCGGCGGCGGCGATGCCTTTTCTGCCGGTATTATACATGGATTATTAACTAAGCAGGATTTGGATTATACGGTATCGTTCGCGACGGCTGCTTCTGCAATGAAACACACAATTACTGGAGATTGTAATCAATTTTCAATAGAAGAGATCGAAGAGTTTATGACCCGCGATGATCAGAGAATAAAAAGGTGAGTTCGGGGTTTTTTATTAATGAATGATTCGGATAAATTGGCAAGAGCTAATGGCAAGATACCAAAAAGAGTTAGAAAAGTATAAAGAAGCCAACACATTCAATGGTCAGTGCTCGCTTATAAAAAGTAAGAGGTTGGAATGATAAGGATTTTGCTGCCTATCTTAGAAGGAAGGATTCCGGATGCTAACCCCGGATTCTCTTCCCTCTTCTCACTGCCAGGATCCAATCCATAAACTTCTCCCGCGCATACAGCCGTATAGGAAGCTTCCTGGCGTATTCGGAAGCTTGAGGAGTATAGCCATAATTGGTGATCACCCAGCATTCGTCAGCATCATATGCATCCAGTTGTTTGAAAATCCGCTGCACTAGGCGGATCCCAACGCCCCTTTTATGGCTTTTCACTTTAACAATCGCTTTTTTGCCCGCTGGCGTCTCCAGCAAAAAGCTGATATCTGGATGTTCTCTTTCAAGCCTTGAAATGGTATAGCCTGATTTAGCCAATAATGGAATAGTGAACTCCTTCAATTCTTCATCTGTCATCTTGTCGGTAACCCAAACCTCAGAATCTTCCTGCCTTTTCGTCATCCGCCTGAGCCGAAACAAGGCATAAATAAAATACAAAATCACTTCACTGATAAAAATGAAAACTGCCGTTTCCCCATTGCCTGTTTTGATAAAAGAGAAGAACGGTACTGCAATCATTGTGATCCAAACAAAAATATGAACACGATTGTTTATGGCGTAACACATCCTTTTATTAATAGTCAATCGATCTTACTAGGCACCAGGATGCTTTTCACAAAAAACAGGGGACCAAAAACCTTCCTTCTTGATCGTCACTGTTCTTTCTGTATCAAAGCTTTCAAAGCACTGGTCTATGATCTGTTTGTTCACCTGATGATTCTTCGCGATTTGAATGACCATGACAGTTCCGATTGTTAAAATAGCTATGCTTCCGATGATGGCCAGCATCATTTGCACTTGTTTGTTTTTCTTCAATGATCTTTCTCCTTTCTTGTTGATTAGCTGCCAGCCCTTGAACCCGCATAAGCCAAACAGCGCTCCACAAACTCCAGCACCTCTTCTGAAACAGGATAGAGCCCAGTTTCCTCGGCAGGCATTTTCCTGACTTCCCAAAATTGGTCCATCAGTTCTGTATCTCCCTGGAAGCTTTTATTTGATAGATGGATTAATTCAGAAGCAATTTCAAAGCCTTCCTCCGACTCGGCTGTAATGTGGTGTTCCACGCACCATTCAATCCTTCGCAGCAGGGAAACATACTGCTGGGTGATTTCATCATTGCTGCCAAGGTTTGGGATTGTTTTTTCCAGGAACGCTATTTCCTCTTCCTGAAAATAGTCGGTCCATTTCTTGGAACGCTTTTGTGAATTTTGCACAAGCTCTGCGACTCGATCCCAGGATAGTGAATCCTCTAAATCGGTCATATTGATCAGAGATGCTGTGTTGGAGATGCTTGTTTGGAGCTCTGAGAGCTGCTCCTGCAGGTGATTATAGTGGGATACTAAGATTTGTTTATAAGAAAGCTGTTTCAGTACCTCACGGATCTCCTCTAACGGAAGTGAAAGGGACTTAAGAATCAATATTTTCTCCAATGTAAATAAGTCTTCCTCTGAATAATGCCGCTTTCCATTTTCATCTTTAAAGCTTGGCGCCAGAAGGCCGATTTGATCATAATAGCGGAGTGTGCGAACGGAAACATTGCGCTGCTTCGCTGCTTCTCCGGTTGTCCAGCGTTTCATTGGAATTCCTCCTAAAAAAAGCTTGCGGGTTACGCCGCGTCACCCAATATAGTTAGATTATACCATTTGAAAGTTAGAAAGAGGGATGAAGAATGGGAACAGATCAAATGAATTGGAAAACACGGGACCCCTGGGGCTGGAGAGAATTCATTTTATTAATGCTGCTTGAATTTATTATTGTAATTGGAGTCGTGAAGCTTATTGTACAGCCTCTTTATGCCGAGTGGCTTAAAGACGATTTATATGCCGGGACATTAACCGGATTAACAATAGCCGTTATTCTAATGGCGGGGGTATATTTTACTGCCCTCCGCCCAAAAAGGCTTTCCTGGAGGGAGGTTGGAGTAAAAGGATTCGCTTTGAAGGATTGGAAGCTCATCGGGCTGTATTCGGCAGTCTTGCTGGCCGGCGCCGTCATCATTGTTGTGCTTACCAGCTTTATAGGCAATACGTGGGAAAACAGCAAAACTGAGGCCATGCAGCAAAACGTCACTTTTTTCACAGTGCTCATTGCCTTCATTTCTGCTGCTGTCATTTCGCCCATATATGAGGAAATCTTCTACAGAGGCTTCTTGTATCGCTGGCTGCGGACACGGATGGGGCTGACGGGGGCGCTGCTGCTCAGCTCGCTGATCTTTACCATCATTCATATCCCGACCTATAACGTCATGCCCGTCAATTTCTTCAGCGGCATTCTTTTCGCCCTGGCTTACGAGCGGACAGGCTCCATCTGGCCTCCGGTATTAATTCACGGGCTGACGAATGGATTTATGGTGTTGCTGACTAGTCTTGGATAATGGGTGGGATTTTTGAAATTAAAAAAGAAGGGGACTGGATTGAGAATGTGGAAATATACTCCATATAGAAAGGAAATGGGGGAGACTATGGGGTATATAGAAGATTTACGCACTGTTGTAGGCAATGAGCCGCTCATATTGGTTGGCGTTGCAGTAGCGGTCATCAATGATATGGGAGAATTTTTGCTGCAAAAAAGGATTGACGGCCGCTGGGGCGTTCCCGGGGGATTCATTGAATTAGGCGAATCCACTGAAGAAGCAGGAAGAAGGGAAGTCCTGGAGGAAACCGGCATTGAAATAGGCAGGCTAGATTTGGCCGGCGTGATTTCAGGAAAAGAGCATTATGTGAAATTACCGAACGGGGATGAATTTTATCCCGTGACAATCGCCTATATCTCGAGGGATATGAAAGGCGGCGTTCTTAAAGCAGACGGTTTGGAAACGACTGAGGCAAAATTTTTCAGAGCAGATGAGCTGCCTGAAGGGCTGAATCCTATGATAAAGAATCTTATAAAGCAATATGCACAATCTTTATCGCAATAAAAAAGAAGCCGCCAAACCATGGCGGCTTTCTTCTGCCTTCCTACTCAAGAACATCCTTCCAAGTAACCCTAAACGCCAGCTTCCAAAAAACCGCCAGATATATAAGGGCAACTGCCATATACAGATAGATTCCATACGGCAGCAATGTGCTTAAGTAGTGCAGTCCGGCAAATAATCCGGCAAACAGCATCAGTCCGAATATAATCACACCATTGCCGTTCTGATTATACTGGTCAAAAGACTCCGAAAACGGAATCGCTGTTTTCAGGAACATGAAGCAAAGGACCGCATAGGTACAGGCATTGATAAACACGACAACCAGATCCGGCACAACCCTTGCCCCGAAAAGCAGGACAAACAGGACACTCAATATAGAGTAGATCGGCAGATACAATTTAAGGATAAATGCCTTTATCGTTCCGCTGAACATGGGGCCAAGCTGGTCTAAAGGCGCGGCTCTGAAAATCCAGCTCCCTTTATATTTACCTGAATACTTCAGGAGGAGCATGATGGTCGGGATGATGATCATGCTGAAATAGATAGATAAATATGATTTGCTGCCTTCCAGGCGGCTGAGGTCTGTATCAAAACTGCTGAATATCATTAGAAACGGAACGACGATGGAAAACCCTAATGAAGGGTACACCTTCAGCTTGAAATCCCGTTCATTTTTCATCATGCTGCTGGCAAATTTAAAGAATGCTCTTTCTTCCTTTGAGCGGCAAAGCACCTTAAGGAGGAATCGGCCGGTTTTGCTCCGCTTCTTTTCCTTAGCACTGCCGTGATAGGCAAGCTTCTGCAGGTTTTGCTCAAAAGACGAATTGAATTTCGTATAAATCCAAATGCTCAGGAACGGAACCACGATACTTAAAGCTGTAAAGATGATATAGAACGGCTGGAAGCGGCCGTTCAGCACCAATTCCATATTGGCTCCAAACCACATCGGGAAGATGAATACCTGCCACCATTCAGGCTCCAGTGAGACGGTGAAATCAATGATAGCAAAGGAGCGGATCAGCAATTGATAGCCGACCATGATCATCAGGGAAAGCCCGATCTGGACATAGTTAATAAGATCTTTTAATTTCTCCCCATCAAAGAATCTCAGGAATGCGAGATAGATAAGCGCAGTCAATCCAACGATAAACAGGTCAATCAGGATGATGTTGATGACTGCGGTCAGGAAGAATAAAGGTCCAATGTTAAAAAGCCCGACAAACAATGGTATTGTGGCAAGTGCGATGGTAAGAAATGATAGATAGATGACAACATGAACCATTTTAGCTGTATTGATCGTTTTGCGGTCAACAGGCTTCGGAAACAGGATATTCCGATCGCGTATATCCAGCAGAACCGTCGAAAAATCGGAAATCATCGCTGTCATGACAAAAAAGGTGAAAATCCCATAAAAAAGGCTCATTTGAAAAAGATAATTCTCACCCATCAGCAGAAAGGGAATCATGAACAGCCCGAATAAAACATAAATCCATAGTGATTTTATATACTGATTGCTCTTTTCCTTGTCTTCTGCCTTCCTCGCATTCTGCGCAAAAACGGTTGGCACACGTCGCCCATCCATCGTCAGCTTTACTTGCAGGATCATTCTCATAACCTTGTAGTCTACGCCAAAGCGGCTGAACATCCATTCAAAACGGTCTAATATTTTGAGAGTCTGAAAGTCCTGCATCTTTACATCTCCCCTACAATCGAAACAAACCTGGCGCCCAGTTCCTTATGCTCGCTGAACCCAGTCAGCTGGTTGAAGATCTGCTCAAGCGAGCCTTCCGTCTTTTGCTGCAGTTCTTCAAAGGTGCCATCAGCAGCAATCCGCCCATCATGAAGGAGGATGATGCGGCTGCTGATCTTTTCGACCACATCCATAATGTGAGAAGAATAGAAGATCGTTTTGCCCTGCACAGCCAGCTGGGCCATAATCTCTTTAAAAATCATGACACTGTTCGCATCCAGGCCATTGATGGGCTCATCAAAAAACAGGAGGTCCGGATTATGCAATAAGCTTGAAATGATGAGCAGCTTCTGCCGCATGCCCTTTGAATAAGAAGTAATCCTGGAATAATAGACCTCCCCAATGCCAAACAGCTCCATCAAGGCCTTAGCTTTATAGCTGGCAAGGTCAGAATCAATGCCGTACAGCTCGCCGATAAACGTTAAATACTCATGGCCCGTTAAATTGTCATAAACCTCAGCAATTTCAGGCACATAGCCGATTTTCCTTTTATAATCAATCTTCCCATCCGATATATCCTGGCCGAAGATCTTTACCCCGCCTGAATACCCGTCCTCAATCCCCAGCATAATTTTCACAGTCGTACTCTTTCCGGCACCATTCGGTCCGATATAGCCAATGATCTCCCCGCGCTTCACCTGTAAAGAAACACCTTTCAGCACAGGCTTCGATCCATAGCTCTTTTTCAGGTCTTCAATCTCTAATATAATGTCTTCCATACCCCTAACCCCATTTCAAAATAATTCCATTTATTATTAGTGTAACATTAGGTGCTGGGGGGCTAAAGGGTGGATTGGGAATTGTTTCATTTTTTCAGTTGTTTACGATCTTGGAAGGATGCCATTGAACGAGTTGAGCAAGGGAACTTTGGGTTGGAAAGTGCGGGAGGAAGTCCTGTATGAGGCATTTAAAAGAGGACTTTACTGACCCAGAGTGATTCGGGGAATTGTCATGAGTCACTCAAGAGAGAGATTTCCGCCCCAGAGTGCCTCGATGAACCGGTATGAGTCACTCAAGAGAGTGATTCCTGCCCCAGAGTGCCTCAGAGAACCGATATGAGTCACTCAAGAGAGAGACCCCCTGCCCCAGAGTGCCTCAAAGACCCGGTATGAGTCACTCAAGGAGAGATTTCCGCACCAGAGTGCCTCAAAGAACCGGTATGAGTCACTCAAGAGAGTGATTCCTGCTCCAGAATGCCTCAGAGAACCGATATGAGTCACTCAAGAGAGAGACCCCCTGCCCCAGAGTGCCTCAAAGAACCGGTATGAATCACTCAAGAGAGTGAATGCTCACTCCAGAGTGCCTCAGAGAACCGATATGAGTCACTCAAGAGAGTGAATGCTCACTCCAGAGTGCCTCATAGAACCGATATGAGTCACTCAAGAGAGAGACCCCCTGCCCTAGAGTGCCTCAAAGAACCGGTATGAGTCACTCAAGAGAGTGAATGCTCACTCCAGAGTGCCTCAGAGAACCGATATGAGTCACTCAAGAGAGAGACCCCCTGCCCCAGAGTGCCTCAGAGAACCGATATGAGTCACTCAAGAGAGTGAATGCCCACTCCAGAGTGCCTCAGAGAACCGATATGAGTCACTCAAGAGAGAGACCCCCCGCCTCAGAGTGCCTCAGAGAACCGATATGAGTCACTCAAGAGAGAGACCCCCTGCCCCAGAGTGCCTCAGAGAACCGATATGAGTCACTCAAGAGAGAGACCCCCTGCCCCAGAGTACCTCAAAGAACCGGTATGAGGGATCTCAAAAAAACAAAAAAGGCATTGCTCAGCGCAATGCCTTAGGATACTTCCTTTTTTCAGTTTATCAGCAATCCCGCCAAGGAAGAATCAGTTCATATAATTTTCGACCAGTTCATAGCATCTTTCTTCTGTGATATCGGCCAGGACAGCGACATATTCTAAATGTTCCTGCGTGCCTCCTTCATACTTGAGGGATGCCTCCAATGCGCGGGCGTCACGTTCCTTTAGCCAATCGCGCTGTTCTTCTCTTAAGGACTCCATCTCTTCTGCCGGAAGCCGCTCTTGTAGAACTCCATAAATCTCATTCAGCCTGTCATCCCAGATTTCCCAACGGTCATTTTCTACTTTTTTCAAAGCGTATGTTGATGAATCTGCCGCTTCTAATGCGTCTGCTTCTTTTTTGCTGTTATTCAGTTTTTTGAGATACTCTTCCTTCAAGCTATCTTCGGTTTCATTGGCAGGAGGGTCTTCTTCTTTTTCAGATGCTGTGTCATCTGTATTCGTGCTGCCGGTATTTGTGTCATCTTCTGCAGAGTCTGCACCAGAAGATCCATGCTCTGTATCTTGAGACGAATCATTATTTTGCTGCTTCTCGGACTCATCGTTTGATACACCAGATGAGCTTTCACAAGCCGCTAATAGCAGTACTAATAAAACAGCAAATATGGCTATGTAATGTTTTCCTTTGTTTTCCATGTTAAAAAACCCCCTCTTTTAATTCATAACGTATTCTGGCGCCCAGTTAATAGATTTGGCTTCCTATTATACTGTAACATTATCTCTTTTATCTGGGAAAGCGGTGGGGGGAATAACGAAAACTTGTGGTCCGTATGGATCTATCAGTCCTGCTGCCAGTGTGTTCCGAAATCAGGAGAGCAATCTTTCATTTTTTTATCCTGCGTCATAGCTATTTAGCATATAAATAGATACAATCATTAATAAGTTGTAGGAAAGGCTTTACATCTCGAAATAAAAGCGCTTTCAATTTAATATCAGGAGGTTATCAAATGTACCAAAAGATATTATTAGCAACAGATGGTTCAGAGCACAGTAAAAGGGCTGCTGAAAATGCCATCCATATCGCCAAATGCAGTTCAGGTTCCAGGATTGAAATCGTCTATGTCGCCGATCCTGATAAAGCCAAGTCGGAAACGCTGAGCCACTGGAATTCTGCCAATCTTGGCGAGGGGAAAAAGAGGCGGCTGGCTGAAGTTGAAAAGCTTGCAAAGGAATCCGGAGTACAGTATGAGATCATTGTTCTGGATGGAGACCCGGGCCCATGCATTGTCGACTATGCCAATAAAAATAAAGCTGATATCGTAATCATCGGCAGCAGGGGGCTGAATGTCCTGCAGGAATTCGTTCTGGGAAGTGTGAGCCATAAGGTTGCCAAGCGGGCGGCCTGTCCGGTGCTGATTGTGAAGTGAGCTGCGGCTTTGCATATAAAAAAAACCTGCCTTCCAAATGGATAAGCAGGCTTTCTTTAAATATGGAACAGCCACACAATAACCGGACCAAACACGGATCCAAGAAGGGCGCACAGGGTCATCGAAACAGAGCTCATGGAGACGCTGACTTCGCCGTACTCGGACGCTTTTGAGGTACCGAGTCCGTGTGAGGCGCTGCCGAGTGCGATGCCGCGGCCAAGCGAGGAGCGGATCCGGACCCACTTGATGATGGAAGGGCCTAATAGGACACCTGAGAAGCCGGCGAGTGTGACAAAGATGACGGTCATGGAAGGAATGCCTCCAATACCGTCTGCAATCTGCATGGCAACGGGCGTGGTGATCGATTTAGGGATGAGCGACAGGATGAGCTCGTGGTTCATCCCGAGCAGCATAGCAAACAGCATGCCGGTGATCATCCCGGTGATCAGGCCCGTGAACACGCCGCCAAGTACTGGCAGACTGTATTTTTTCAAAACTTCGCGCTGAGTATAAAGCGGATAGGCAAGGGCAGTCACAGCAGGGCCAAGCAAAAAGTGGATCCATTTCCCGCCTGTCATATACTCTTTATACGGCACATGAAGTCCTGCAAGCAGGGCGACAATAATGATGGTAGAAGTCAGGACTGGAATGAATACAGGATAAGAATATCGCTTATATACGGAAGCCATCACCATATAGATGGTGATGGTCGAGAAAATCATCAGGATTGCGATGATAAGGCTTTGCACGCTTTTTTCTCCTTTCGTTTATCGGCACGGTTTTCTAAAAACTGGCTCATCAGGCCTGCAGCGGCAATCGTGGCTATCGTACTCACGACAACGATGGCAGCGAGTACTGCTCCGGTAGCGGAAAGCAGGCTCGGATAATTGACGACACCTGCCATCGACGGGATGAACAGGAGAGGCAGGATCGACAGCAGGAAGCTTGCTCCGTCTTTCACAAAGATGACCGGCACAATATGGAGCAGCAAACAGGCAAGCAGCAGTAAGAGTCCTATGATGCTGCCTGGTATTGGTATATGGAAAGCCCGCTGGATCACATCACCCGTAAAGGTGAAGGCGTATAGTACACAGATTTGGAGGACAATTTGCAGCCATTTCATGATAGTCATAGCCGTCCTGGAAAATAAGAACAGCGTTCCTCCTTTCAAAATCACTTTACTTTTCAGATAAATGTTTGTATAGTACAAGTATATATTTGTATTATACAAGCATTTTAATCTTTGTCAATCTATGTGCCACTCATACTAGGAGATGAAAGCATGTCAAAAGAGAAACAAAACGACGTTGAACTAATAGAATACGAATTGGCGACCTTCATCCGCAAGGCAGTCTATCTTGAGCAGTCGGAAAAGAAGATCGGCCAGCTGGAGCGCTCAGCCTATCTGCTGCTCAGACAGCTTGATGAATTCGGCCCAGCCCGCGTTAAAGAGCTTGCTGAAGCATTTAAGCTTGATATCTCGACATTGTCCAGACAGGCTGCGTCACTTGAATCAAAGGACCTTATCAAGCGCTGTTCCGATCCAAAGGATGGCAGAGTAAGCGTATTTTCAATTACAGACCTGGGAAAAGAAAAACTGGAAGCAGATATCGCAAACCGAAGGGCCCATTATTTCAAAGTTCTAAATGACTGGACAGAAGAAGAAAAGGAGATTTTCGGAAAGCTGGTTGTGCGACTCAATACTTCGTTCTTTGAGTAGCTTTTAAGACTTGAAAAAAAGTAAGCGCATCCATACCCGGAGCCGACAGGGAATTTCATCTGCTTTCCCTTTGATATAATAAGAGAAAAAGAGTGAAAAAAGAGGGAATCTTATGCTTCTTTATAAAATATCAGCATACCTGATGCTTGCCGGCCTGATGTGCCTGCTTGGCGATGGTATATGGATCATCAGCAGCTATGAAGACCCTGCTCCTTATCCGTTCGCCGCCTATCTATGGCTCTTTGCCGGAGTTCTTCTTATGCTCATATCTTTTACTTTTATGGAAGTGCTGAAGGGGAAGGCCGGCGGAAGCGATTCAGGCTTCCCTGGTTCTAAAAGAAAAGATATGAGGGAATATATCCAGCCTTTAGCGGCAAAGGCACAAAACGGTGATAAGCGTATTTGGGCTTTGCTGATTGCCATGGTAATCATCCTGGCTGCGGTCTTTTTTGCCTTTCCGGGTTTTCCGCTGCTCGATGTAGTTTTCACAGTGATCCCGGCAGCTGTTGGAGCCGGCTTCGTTCTATATATGGCGAAAGCCGAGCCGGAGGAAGACGATGAACCAGGCAAAGCTTACCGCTGGCTGCGTTTCATTGATTACCGCAGGCATCCGTTGAGCCTCGCCCTCCTGGTATTCATTCTGATGAACTTGTCATTGCTTTTATCCAAAAAATACGGAATCAGCCTTGTGATTGATCAGGAAGGCTACAGCCCTTATGCCACCTCGCTCAGGACAGAATTCCATCTCAATGCCGCTCTCCTGGTGTCCTGTGCCTGCCTGTATATCAACCAGCACGCCCCATTTCTCGGCTTTTATCAAAAAAACACCAGCCATATGGTCGTAGTCGGAATTCATTTTTTTGAGATTCTGGTCTGCGGTGTTGGATTATTTGTGCTGATTTTGAGCTGGTTTTAGGAGGTTATACTGATGGAAGTCAAAGCTTACTTGGAGAGGACTTTCCCTAATCTTATATTAAAGCCGAGCCTTTACTCCCAATGGAATATTGGCATCCACTTTGAACTCGGGAACGGAATCTATCAGTTCAAGGAAGATGGGGAATTGAACCTGGATCTGTTCGAGACTGTATACAGCCAGGCATGCTCCATTTTTATGTCACTTTTTTCGGAAGAAGATGAAATGGCTGTTGCTTTAAATATCTATCATCCCGAAACGGACAGAACGACAAAAAGGCCAACAAAGGTGTTTGGTCATTACTTAATAAATAAGAAGCTTAAATATAAAATCATACATGAAACTCTTAAGCATCTGCTTAATGATGAAGAGGCCGGGTATACTTCCCGATATTATCTGAAAGGCAGAAAAAGTGATTTTCATTGCCGCAAGCTTATTGAAGCAGCCTGCAATGAAGACTTCCTCCTGAAGCCAAGGTTCGGCAGTGCGGAGGTTTCCTATTATCCTGATATTTTTTTCATTAACATGACGAGGGATATTATCTTTTTCATCTATGATGACCGCGGATGTGAGGTTATTGCAGCCCGGACTGATAGCTTAAGGCAGCTGTATGGTGAATATAGCGAATGGGTTGATGAATATCATATGTGACTGCAAAGAGTGCTTAATTGCGCCTCTCTTTGCAGTTTTTTTTATGTTGACTTTCCCAAAAAGATACAATAAACTAACAAAGTACTCAAATTAAAGTACTTTTAATAAAGTATATTAGTAAAAGTAATATAAATTTCACAGAAGGAAGGAAAGCAATAATGAAATTTACGCAGTTTCTAAAAACACGAGGGGCGATCGCATCGATTTTTATGGGGATTTTTTATGCAGCTGCGATGCTTGGCATCTTTCTCCCAGGCTATTCTGCGATTCCAGGGAATGTCGATCAAATGCCGATTGCGATAGTGAACGAAGATGCCGGCACTTATGGTGCCCAGATTGCCGGGCAGCTCCAGGAGAATCTGCCTTTTAAAGAAATTGAAACAGATATAAGCAATAAGCAGGCCATTAAAGACCTGAATCATAATGACCTGGCTTTAGTTGTGCGAATTCCGGAAACCTTCTCTGCGGATCTGCAAAAAGGTGAGGGATCGACAGGGATTGATTTTACAATTAATGAAGCCTCGGCCACTACCGTTTCTTCTACTATGAAATCTGTCGTCGGTGAAATTAACAACCAGCTGCGCAGCCAATTCTCACAGCAAACCGCACAGGGTGTGCTGATGAACTTTAATCTGCCGGAAGACCAGGCAGCAGAGATGGCTAAAAAAATTGAAACAGCGTATAGCGGGAATGTCATTTCAATCAATAAGATTCCAGCTGGCATGAATAATAATATGCTGCCGATGTTCTTGACAATGGCCGGCTATGTTGGTGCGATGATTGGTGCGATGCAGCTGGTCGCCGCTTTCAGGGAAAGCCGCGGCAAAGCAAGTAAAACCAGGCTGTTTCTTTATGTGCAATTAACAGCTCTTCTGATCGCTGTTGTATCATCGGCTGTAGCCGTCGGAGTGGCTTATCTGGTCAATGAGCCAAGCGGCGATCTGTTCTTCGGCATCGCCGGCCAGCAGATTTTGAACTATATGGTCTGCTTCAACTTCACAGCAGTTCTGGTTTTCCTGATCGGAGAGGGCGGCATGGTGTTGAACCTGCCAATCCTGCTGATGCAGACATTGGCCAATGGCGCTACGATCTCAAGGGAAATGATGTATGCTCCATTCCAATGGATGAGCCATATTTCTCCTATGTACTACTCTGTGCAGGCATATATGGCCA
Source organism: Bacillus infantis NRRL B-14911 (assembly GCF_000473245.1). Classification (NCBI taxonomy): domain Bacteria; kingdom Bacillati; phylum Bacillota; class Bacilli; order Caryophanales; family Bacillaceae; genus Bacillus; species Bacillus infantis. The sequence continues at coordinate 4,672,582 of NC_022524.1, read as the reverse complement.
ATATGTACAGCAGCATCAGTCCGAGCCCGTACCTCTGGTCCATGGCTGCAGTCGGAGGTGCTGCCATGCTGATCAATATCGCCATTGTTGCGTTCCTTCACAAACCGGCGCCGGTCGTGATTCCAGAGCTTGACGCAAGTGATTCCCTCAAGGCTGCAGGTGAAGTCACCGCCTAGTTTTGCTATGATATGAAGAGAGTCTTCTTCCAGGAGGATATAGTATGTCCATACAAATTTTCATATTGAGCAAACTGATGGAGGATAATAATTATCCGTATAAATTAAAAAAACAGCTTTCCGAACCGATCCCGCTCGATCAGCTGAGCGGGCTGACGGAAAGCAAGCTGTACTACCACTTCGATACACTGGCGAAGCAGGGCCTCATTGAGACAGTCGAAATCATCAAAGAGGAACATCGCCCTGATAAGCAGGTGTTCGGTATCACAGCAAAAGGCCGTGAAGAATTGCCGAAGAAAATCTACAAGGAATTCGAGAAATCCACTGGGATCGGGGAGATGGTCGTCGCGATCGCCAATATTAAATATGTGGACCGCGGCAAGGTCATCACCATCCTGGAAAAAAAGCTGGACGCCATCAAGGCCCGCTGGGAGCAGATCAGCAGCATAGACGCCGAGAAGCATGTCGGCGAGGCACAGCAGAATATCAGAGAATTCATGGAAGGCTATGTTTCCACCAGGATGGAGCATACGATTCACTGGCTGGAAGAGCTGATCAGGCGGGTGGAGCGAAAGGAAATTTAGCGTTCCAGGAGAGAGCTGGAGCCACTATTTCAGAGACAAGCCGGAATAGTGGTTCCAGGTAAGAGAGCTGGAGCCACTATTTCAGAGACAAGCCGGAATAGTGGTTCCAGCTAAGAAAAAAAATTGATAAATGCCCCTAAAGATGCCGCACTTCAGGCTGCCGACTAAGTCGGCAGCCGTTTTTATATTGTTAGCTCATACGTTTCCAGCCGATTCCTCCCGGGAAAGTCTATAATAAAGTAAATTCTTATAATTGACGAGGTGTTAAGAATGGGAGAAGCGGAATTAGTCCTGGACGCAAAAGCCACATTGGGAGAAGGCCCATGCTGGGACGCAGAAAAGCAGTTACTATACTGGGTGGATATCAAGGAGAAAAAGGTGAATATCTTTAACCCGGCTTCAGGAGAAAACCGGGAGATCCAGCTGGATCAGAATATAGGCACGATTGTTCCGAGAAATGCGGAGGAAGCGGCAGTTGCGTTGGAGGATGGCCTTTATCTTCTTAACTTAGAGACAGAGAAGCTCACTTTAATAAAAGAATTAGAGAGCGATATTCCTTCTAATCGTTTTAATGACGGCAAGTGTGATCCTGCCGGCCGGTTCTGGGCAGGGACGATGGACCAGCAGGGGGCAGGTGCTGAAGGGGCGCTGTACTGTCTGGATACCGATCAGCAAGTTGAGAAAAAGTTAGATCAGCTTGGCATTTCGAATGGCCTAGCGTGGTCACCGGATAACAGATTCATGTATTTCATCGATACACCAACCAAAAAGATCAGCCGCTTTGATTTTGACCTCGGAACGGGGGCAATTGAAAACCGCACTGAAGTCATCAGCTTTCCAGAAGGAGACGGTGCACCGGACGGGATGACGATTGATGGAGAGGGAATGCTGTGGATTGCCCACTATGGCGGCGGCAAGGTATCGAGATGGAATCCTCATACAGGCAAGAAGCTGTCAGAAATAAAGGTCCCTGCCAAGAATGTGACCTGCTGTACATTTGGGGGCGAGGACTTAAAGGACTTGTACATCACCACTGCAAGAGATGGGCTGAACGAAGAGCAGCAGAAAGAGTATCCATTGTCAGGCGGGCTGTTCAGGGTAAAAACGGATGTGAAGGGAAGTCCGGCTTATTCTTATAAAGGTTAAAATCTGAGCTGCCATTAAGGCAGCTTTTTTAGTTTTCCAGCCCATACTACTATATAAGCATCTTAATAATTCTTAATAAATTCCCTAAGAAATTCTTCAGGTTTTGAATTTATGCTAAAGGTATAAATTCGACAGATGGAGTGAAGCGAAATGAAAGGGCATGTATTTCTGCAGCAATATTTAAAGCATCCAAGAAAAGTTGGGGCACTCTTGCCAAGCTCCGGCTATCTGGCTGAAAAGATGGTCAGTGATCCTGCATTCGGGAGCGCTAAATTGATTGTTGAGTATGGCCCTGGAACAGGCGTGTTCACCAAAAAGATCCTGGAATACAGAAACTCCGATGCCACCGTCCTATTGATCGAAAACAACTTGGAATTTTATTCTTTGCTGAAGGAAAAATATCAGAATGAAGATAATGTGATTATTGTTAACGGGTCGGCAGAGAAGATAGATTTTTATATTGAAAGCTTCGGACTTGGAAAGATTGATTTTGTCATCTCTGGACTGCCCTTTGCAAGTTTGCCTGAGCCTGTGTCCCATGCTATCTTAAATAACACCAGAAGGCTGCTGGGACCTGAAGGGCGTTTCATCACCTTTCAATATACAATGCTGAAAAAAGCATATATAGAGCAATTCTTTAAGAATATTGACATTAAACGGGAGTACCGCAATTTTCCGCCGGCTTATGTACTGAGCTGCAGCAACGATAAACTAGAAGTATGATGGGATGTGTTACGGGTGGATGGCAATATTTTAATTGTGGACGACGATAAAGAAATCAGGCATTTGATTTCGGTATATCTGGAAAACGAAGGACTGAAGACAAGTCAGGCGGAGAACGCGCTGGAAGCTTTAGGCAAGCTGGAAGAGCAGGCATTCGATTTGATTATCCTGGATATCATGATGCCGGAAATGGATGGCATAGAAGCATGCATGAAAATCAGGGAAGAGCAGCATATGCCGATCATCATGCTCTCGGCGAAATCGGAAGATATGGACAAGATCCAGGGATTGACCTCAGGGGCAGACGATTATATATCAAAGCCGTTCAACCCTCTTGAGCTGATCGCAAGGGTCAAATCCCATTTGAGAAGATACAAGAAATACAATACAGAATCAGAAGCAGATAAAAATGTGATTGTGATTGGCAGCCTGGAGATCAATACAGATACAAGGCTGGTGTATGCAGGCGGAAAAGAGATCAGACTTACCCCGAAGGAATTTGATATCCTCGAGCTGCTTGCGAGAAACAAAGGGATTGTCATGAGCGTCAGCAAGATTTACGAGTCCGTCTGGAAAGAGGACCTGCTGAAATCGGACAACACAGTCATGGTCCATATTACAAAAATCAGGGAGAAAATCGAGGAAGACCCTAAGCATCCGATTTATATCAAAACCATCTGGGGCGTGGGATACAAGATATGATGCTGAAAAACAGGCTGTTTTTTAAACTTCTCGGGTCTATCGCCATCAGCTTTGTAGCATCTTTCCTGGTGATGGTTCTGCTATCTCAAATGATTTTCAGAGTGTACGATGTGAAATTTCTGACAGAACTGAGTGTGCCGATTTACAATGTCACTATGTTCCTGTTTTTTACAATAATTATTTTGAGCTTCATTCTGGTTTTCCTTTTGCTGGTACGCAAGAAAATCTTCTATTTGAAGATGATCAGCGATCGTGTCCAGGAAATAGCCGGAGGACAGCTGGGCCTGACCATCCATATCAAAGGGAAGGATGAACTATCCCAGCTCGCCGGTAATATCAATTTTATGTCCAAGGAGCTTGAGAGCAGATTTGAGCATGAAAGAAGCCTTGAAAACGCCAAGAATGAACTGATCACCAATGTTTCCCATGATTTAAGGACTCCGTTAACCTCGATTATCGGCTATCTGGATCTCTTGAGAAAAGGGCAATACCAGGACAGCAAAGAATTAAAGGAGTATCTGGAAACAACCTATTCGAAATCACAAAGGCTGAAATCACTGATGAATGAGTTATTGGAATACACACGGCTGGCCAGTCCTGATGTTCTCTTGAATATGGATAAGGTTGACCTCTCAGCTTTATTAAGGCAGATGGCCGGCGAGTATATGCCCATCATGGAACGGGAGCAGCTCACCGTTCATTCTTCTATTACAGGAGAGCCTGTCCGGATTTTAATGGACGTGGAAATGATGGTGCGGGTTTATGAAAATCTTTTCTCGAATAGCATAAAATACAGTACGAAGCCCTCTTCAATAGAACTCTCTCTAAATGCTGAAGGCTCCATGGCCGTACTGAAAATTTCCAATAGGACGGATAAGCCTCCTGTTGCCGACTTGAATCAATTATTCGACCGGTTTGTCGTAGGCGAAAAAGCGAGAACAGAAAACCAGGGAACAGGTCTGGGACTGGCTATTTCCAAAAGGATCGTTGAGCTGCATGGCGGGAAGATCTACGCGGAATACGCAGAGGGCTGGATGACAGTTGTGGTGGAGCACCAGATATAGCTTTGGGGCTGGAAGAGTCAGTAAGGATTTTTCTCGGAGAAGGAGCGGGCCAATCCTTTGGCGGTGCAGCAATTTTTCGTATTAAAAGCCCGTTCAGCTCCAGGCTCATTCCCAATACTTCTTCGTCAAGAAAATCCAGGATTTTGCCAGAAGCAGCCCGAATCATTTCTTTTCGGATTTTATCTATGTTCTATAAATTTTCTTCTTCTGAATCTTCTCGTTCTGTTTTACCTGAAAAGGAAAAATCAGCCTGCCAGGCTGATTTTTTAAATTATTCCTCATCTTTAAGATCCTCAATAAGCTGCTTCATTTCATCGATTTCCCTAACCTGCGCTTTAATGATCTCATCTGCGAGCTTCCTTACTCTTGGATCCGATATTCGTGCACGCTCGCTGGTCAAAATTGCGATGGAATGGTGCGGAATCATGCCTTCCATATAATCGACATCATCGACAAGCGCCTGGCTCCGGATCAGGAACAGCGATAAAAAGAATAAGAGGATGCTGCCAGTCAGGATGCTTATGTTGGCTTTCTTGTTTTTCAGCATATTTCTCATGAAGAGAAGCATGATCACAGCCATGGTTGCCCCCATCAGCAAAGCCATGTATGCGCGCATCTCGCTGAAGAAGATATGATCAGCCTTAAAGGTGCTCCAATATTTAAAAAGGAACATAATAATGGTAGAGGTCACGACCATTCCGGCAAATTTCCAGTATGGTTTCAATTCTGCTCACTCCTTTTCTTCAATTGGGGTTATAGGTTAAATCCCCTTTAAGTTTGCAGAATGTGTGCATACTTTCCTTTTATTTTATTTTCCATTGATAGCCAATGCCCCATACGGTTGCCAAATGCTCTTCTATTGGAAAGGAAGCCCCCTTTAATTTTTCGCGCAGATTCCTTACATGAGAGTCTACCGTCCTGATTTCTGTGCTGGCATTAATATCCCATGCGACTGCCAGCAGCTGATCCCGTGTATATACGCGTTCAGGATGTTTCATTAGTGTTTCGAGCAGCAGGAATTCTTTTAAGGTCAGCGAAACGGCTTTCCCTTTATACTTTAATGTATAAGAATCCATATCCAGTTTGAAATCCCCGCGTATGACTTCTTTTGCCCCATGCTGGATTTGCTGCCTCCTGAATAAAGCATTTACCCGGGCGAGCAGCACCCTCTCATCGAAAGGCTTGGTCACATAGTCGTCGGCTCCGCAATCAAATCCTTTGATCATATCCAGATTGTCGGTCCTGGCTGTGAGCATAATTATGGGGACATTCGAAAATTCTCTGATTTTCCGGCATGTCTCCAGACCGTCCAGCTCTGGCATCATAATGTCGAGCAGCAGCATGTCAACATGTGTACGTTTAACCAGCTGGATTGCCTCATATCCGTCTTTCGCCCTCAGGCATTTGTAACCATGCGGCTCCAGGAACAGAGCCAGCAAATTCTTCATCCGTTCCTCGTCATCAACAAGCAAAATGGTTTTCAAAAAGCGTCACCTCTTAAATTTCAATCTCAACGATTGTTCCTTTAGTCTCCTGGCTGGAAATATGGATGGTGCCCCCGTGGGCCTCCACTAATTCCTTTACAATCGAAAGTCCGAGGCCGGAGCCGCCGTTCTCGCGCGATCTTGACTTATCCACTCTGTACAGCCTGTCAAATACATATTTAAGATCTGCTTGCGGGATTCCCTTACCTTGATCCTCAATCAGGATCTTTACTGTCCCTTTTGCAGTTTGTTCAGCATGTACAGCTGTTTTCGTATGTTCATCAGAGTATTTTAAAGCATTATCAAGCAGGTTATAGATTATTTGCTCGAACCTTAATGGGTCAGCTGACAGCGTAAGCCCTTCTTTACAGCAAGTCTGAAGCTCTATGTTTTTCCCGTTGAACGCCGGCTTGACTTTTGCTGTAAGTTCCCCCAGTATCCTGCACAGGTCGATTTCCTGCTTCTGGATTGTAAAATTGGTCTGGTCAATCTTGGCTAGCTGGAAAAGGTTGTCAATTAAGTTACCAAGCTTAGCGGATTCATCCTGGATGATCTCTAGGTATTCCCGCCGTTCACTGTCTGGCAGGCCTTCCCGCAGGGCGATTGCTGTATAGCCCTGCATATAGGTCAGGGGAGTACGCAATTCATGTGAGATGCTGGCCAGGAAATCAAGGCGGCTTTTCTGGATAATCTTCAGGTCGCTGGCAAGCTTCTGGATGGAAGTGGACAGCTCTCCTAATTCATCTTTGCCGGCGGGAGGAAGTTTTACCTGAAAATGGCCTTTGCTTAGTTGCTCAGTTGCTTCCTTCATTTTGATCAAAGGGCGTGTCAGGAACTTGGATAAAATAAAATAGATAAAGGCAATCGCCAATAGGCTAAGAACACTTGCAAGAAAAAAGTGGTGGTTTAATTTTTCAATCAGCTGCCTCATTGGAGCGGTATCCTTAAACATATACACATAGCCTTCTTGGCCGGAGCTGCTGAACCGGGTCACTGTCGCAAGATAGCGCATTTCCCTCCAGTTGGATTCAATAACAGTCCCATTTCTTGAAACATCAGAAGAATGCCTTGTCATAATTTCTTTCATTCTTTTAGAAACGCTTCTCGAACTTACAATAATCTGTTTATCTAAATCAGTAATGACGACCTCTGTTTCCGTCTTTGATTCCATTAGCGCGATATGGCTGAGGGTGCCTTCAGTATAACTGTCCTCCAGCACATCCCGGTGGCTGTTGCCTCTTGAGAGAATGGAATTGAACTCCTCCTCCACCCGCGAATCGATGATATTGTTGTATAAATAAAACATTAAAAAAGATTCCAGGACTAAAACAGCAAGTAGAAACCAGGCAGCCAGCTTTGTCGATATTTTATTCATAAAGTCCCTCCGTTTCCAGGCCAGGCGCTAAGCAGATGAGAGCCGGCATTACCTAATATATCATTAACATTTGCAAAAAATTTGAAGATAACTATTCTAAAGGGACGCTTTTGGAGAACAAAAATCATCAGGTAGGGGAAATATAAATGTAAAGCTATCTACATAAATTCTGCATTTTTATCTGAAATAATAAAACATGTTAAAAGAAGGAGGAAGAAAATGATGAAAAAAACACTCGCTATTTTGATTTTTACGCTGACCCTGATCCTGGCGGCATGCAGTTCTAACAATCCGGACAACACAAGTGAAGACAATGGAGGAAACAGTACAGAGCATCATCAGAATGGCCAATCAGCAGGAGAGCAAGAGGATCATGCGGGAATGGACCATTCAGAAATGGATCATTCAGGCAGCGGGGAAATCCCTCAAGGCATGAAGGAAGCGGAGAATCCGAAATATAAAGTGGGAAGCAAAGTGATCATTGAAGAAGGACATATGCCGGGGATGCAGGGAGCCGAAGCAACCGTTGCTGCTGTATACGACACGACGGTTTATACAGTTTCCTATGACCCTGTAACAGGGGGCGACCGGATAGAAAACCATAAATGGGTTGTTCACGAAGAGCTTCAAGATGCAGGAGAGGAGCCCTTTGAACCGGGCAGTGAGGCCATCATTGAGGCGGAGCACATGGAAGGGATGAAAGGGGCGGCTGCTATCATTGATACAGCAGAGCAGAAGACTGTCTACGTCATCAATTTCACTCCTAAAGATGGGGGTGCGGAAGTGAAGAATCATTTATGGGTCACTGAAGAGGAACTTTCTTCTGCGGAATAAGGTACTGAAGCATCTGCTTAAGCGGCAGGTGCTTTTTTGTTTTAGAAGCGGGGCGGAAATCCCTCCGAACGCTCACTATATAATTTGCCTAAGCGGGTGAATAAATTGTATTGACAAACTTGTATATATAAGTTAAATTTTAAGAGAGCTCAGTATTTGTATATACAAGTTAATGAAAGCGCTATTATATATTTATGCTGATTATAAAATATGGGGGAATACCTATGACGAAATATACAGGCTCTGCAAATGAGCTGCTGGAGCATATCGGCGGCCGGGACAATATTGCAGCGGTGACACATTGTGTGACACGCATGCGCTTTGTCCTGAATGATCCATCCAAGGCTGATATTGAGAAAATCGAAAACATTAAGCTTGTAAAAGGAACCTTCACACAAGCCGGCCAGTTCCAGGTAGTCATCGGCAATGAAGTTTCCAGCTTTTATAATGAATTCACTAAGATTGCCGGTGTAGAAGGCACTTCAAAAGAGGAAGCCAAAACAGCGGCCAAGCAGAACCAGAATTTGCTTCAGCGGATGATGGGGCATATGGCAGAAATTTTTACACCATTGATTCCCGCCCTTGTAGTCGGCGGTTTGATTCTCGGCTTCAGAAATGTAATCGGTGACATTAAGCTCGTGGAAGATGGCACCAAGACGATTGTTGAGATATCCCAGTTCTGGGCTGGCGTCCACGCCTTCCTGTGGCTGATTGGGGAAGCGATATTCCATTTCCTTCCTGTCGGAATTACTTGGTCTGTTGCCAAGAAGATGGGTGCGTCCCAGATTCTCGGAATCGTCCTTGGTATCACATTAGTATCGCCGCAGCTGCTGAATGCCTATGGCGTTGCCGGGGCAGGGGCAGGAGATATCCCGCAATGGGACTTCGGGTTTGCCCAGATTGATATGATCGGCTATCAGGCCCAGGTCATCCCTGCAATCCTGGCTGGTCTGACGTTAGGCTTCCTGGAAACAAGATTGCGCAAAGTGGTTCCAAACTCTATCTCAATGATTGTTGTTCCTTTCCTTGCCCTAGTGCCGACTGTTTTGATAGCGCATACAGTGCTCGGCCCTATCGGCTGGCAGATCGGTTCAGTGATATCGGATGTCGTATACTCAAGCCTGACGTCTTCATTCGGATGGCTGTTTGCGGCAGTGTTTGGCTTCGTGTACGCACCACTGGTCATCACCGGCCTGCATCATATGACAAATGCCATTGACCTTCAGCTGATGAGTGAGCTTGGCGGAACAAATCTTTGGCCAATGATCGCCATCTCAAATATTGCTCAGGGCTCAGCAGTATTAGCCATGATCTTCATCAACCGCAAAAATGAGGAAGAAAAGCAGGTTTCCATCCCTGCGGCCATCTCCTGCTACCTTGGCGTAACCGAGCCTGCGATGTTCGGGATCAACCTGAAATACGGGTTCCCATTCCTGGCTGCCATGATTGGATCGATGATTGCAGCTGTTGTTTCTGTAGCGAGCGGAGTCATGGCCAACTCAATCGGTGTTGGCGGACTGCCTGGAATTCTTTCCATCCAGGCGCAGTATATCGGAACATTTGCCATCTGCATGATCATTGCGATTGTCGTTCCATTCGTCCTGACAACCATCTTTGCTAAAACAGGCGTAAAGAATTTTACTTTTAAAAAGCAAAAGAAACAGAGTGCAGCTGTCTAACTGCATACAGGAAGGGGGACGGGTGGTTCTCCCTTCTTTTTTTCTTTGCTTGATAAAATTGAGAATGGAGATTTGTCCAATGAAAAAGAAGTATCTCGATATCTGCCAAAGCATCACAGAGCAAATCAGGAGCGGAAGGATTAAACCGGAAACCTATCTTCCATCTGAGAATGAAATGGTAAAAGAATATCAGGCTTCAAGGGAAACCATTCGCAAAGCTTTGAATCTCCTTGCTCAAAATGGCTATATTCAAAAAATCAGGGGAAAAGGATCCATGGTCCTCAATACTTCTAAATTCGACTTCCCAGTATCCGGGCTGGTCAGCTTCAAGGAGCTGGCAGGCAAGATGAGCGAACCTCCCCAGACTATTCTTAACGGATTGAGCCTTGGAGAAGCCGGGGGTTTTATCAAAAAAGAGCTGCAGCTGGAGGAAGGCGATCTGGTCTGGGACGTCCTGCGGACAAGAAAGATGGGAGGAGAAAGAATCATTCTTGACCGCGACTTTCTGGCTGAGAAGCATGTTCCCCATCTGACTGGTGATATTTGCAGGGATTCCATCTATCAGTACCTTGAAAAAGAATTGAACCTGAACATCAGCTTTGCCAAAAAAGAAATCATCGTAGAGGAACCAACCGATGAGGACCGCTCCCTGCTGGACCTTGATGGCTTCCAGAATGTAGTGGTCATCAGGAGCCATGTATACTTGAACGATGCCAGCCTATTCCAGTTCACAGAGTCCAGGCACCGTCCGGACAAATTCCGTTTCACCGACTTTGCGAGAAGAGCTCTCCATTGAATAAAACTATCAAATGCCGGCCATTGCCCGGCATTTTTTTATGTTCTTTTATAACCTCTTCTGTTTCAATAGTCATATTTTAGGGAATACCTTCAGGAAATCATACAACAATGCTTACATAACCTGGAGGGGGATTTATGAAGAATTTTAAGGTGTTTGGCATTATCCTTCTGCTCATGGCAGGAATCCTGGCCGGCTGTACAGCGCAGGCTGCCGAGGAGGAAGGGACAGTCACATTGAGGCTTGCCCATAATCAGGGCACAACACATCCGATACATACTTCGCTGACAGAGTTTGCAAGATTGGTAGAGGAAAAGACAGATGGCAGTATGAAGGTCAAAATTTACCCGAGCGGACAGCTTGGCGGGGAACGAGAGGCACTTGAGCTGACTCAGACCGGTGCGATTGACTTTGCCAAGGTGAGCGCAGGCTCGCTTGAGAACTTTTCAGAAGTCTATTCATTGTTCAGCCTTCCTTATTTATTCGACGATAAAGACCATTTTTATAAAGCGATGAACAGCAGCACCGCAAAAGAGGTTTACCAGACTACGACTGATATCGGTCTGAGGGGACTGACGTTCTATGAGTCAGGCACAAGGAACTTTTATACAAAAAACAAGCCGATTATGCATCCTGATGATCTGAAGGGGCTGAAAATACGGGTCCAGCCGAGCCCGACAAACCTCAAGATGCTTGAGCTGATGGGCGGGTCGCCGACGCCGATGTCCTTCGGTGAAGTCTATACGGCTATGCAGCAGGGTGTCATCGACGGCTCGGAAAATAATGAAACAGCACTGACGGATAATAATCACGGAGAAGTGGCAAAGCAGTACAGCTACAGCGAACATGCCATCATCCCGGATATCCTGATTATCAATGAAAGCAAATGGAAGCAATTTACTGCTGAACAGAAGAAAGCTATAACAGAAGCGGCAGAAGAGTCTTCTTTTTACCATAAAGAGGTTTGGCGGAAAGCGACAGAGAAGGCGATAAAAGACGCCAAGGATATGAATGTCACATTCAGCAGGCCGGATAAAGAGCCTTTCATGGAAGCTGTACAGCCGCTGCATAAGGAGTTTGCAGAAAAGAAATCGACCGGAAAATACTATAAAGAAATCCGGGACATGGCTGAAGGCAATTAAAAGGGGGAGCTATCATGCAGACTATGAAAAAATGGATCGATCTGAGCATTGCCTTTGTGACCTGCACCCTCTTGGGTGTGATGGTCCTGATGGCCATCTGGCAAGTGTTCACAAGATATGCGCTGGATTCGCCAAGTACGATTTCAGAGGAGTTTCTCCGGTATTCGCTGATATGGGTTTCCATGCTCGGCGGAGCCTATGCCTTCGGAAACAAGAAGCATATCGCAATCGAGTTCATCGTAGAAAAGCTGGAAAACAGGAAGAGGCTTGCCGCAGCTATCCTGATTGAGCTGATTGTCCTGGCATTTGCTGTATTTGTCATGATTGTCGGCGGGTCTAAAACAGTTGGGATCTCTATGGAGCAGTATTCTGCCGCACTTGGCCTCCCGATGGCCTATATTTATCTGTCCCTGCCAGTCAGCGGCATCCTGATTGCCGCTTATACGATCATCTCCATCAGGGAAATCTCCGCAAATAGAAAAGCGGACTTATATTCAGAAGAAGTAGAGACTCCAGAGCCCATACATATTGATAAGGATAGAAAGGAGGGGCTGGGATGACAATCACAGCAGGACTCCTATTGCTTTTTGTATTCTTTCTGCTCTTATTTCTGGGCGTTCCCATTGCCATCAGCATAGCCGGTGCCTCTCTTGTCACCATGCTGGTTTTGTTTCCTTTTGATATTGCCGTATTCACAGCAGCGCAGAAGATGGTGGCGGGGCTCGACAGCTTTTCCCTGCTCGCCATCCCGTTCTTCATCCTGTCAGGGGTTATCATGAATAATGGCGGAATCGCGATCCGCCTGATCAATTTTGCGAAGGTCCTTTCCGGGAGGATGCCCGGATCGCTCGCCCATACGAATGTAGTCGGGAATATGCTGTTCGGTTCGATTTCCGGTTCCTCCGTTGCCGCTGCAGCAGCAATCGGCGGAGTCATGTCTCCGCTTCAGAAGAAGGAAGGCTATAACCCGGCGTATTCTGCTGCGGTTAATATCGCATCGGCACCGACAGGGCTGCTGATTCCGCCAAGCGGCCTGCTGATCGTCTATTCCCTTGTCAGCGGCGGGACGTCGATTGCCGCGCTCTTCATAGCCGGTTATATTCCCGGCATCCTTTGGGGACTTGCTACCATGGTTGTAGCATATGTGATTGCGAAGAAAAAGAATTATCCGATTGCACCGAAAATTACGTTCAGCCAGGTGATGAAAGTATTCCTCGATGCGATTCCGAGCCTGCTGCTCGTGTTCATAGTAATCGGCGGAATCATTGCCGGGGTGTTCACGGCAACAGAAGGCGCTGCCATTGCGGTTGCCTATTCTCTCATTCTCTCGATGTTTTATCGGACATTTAAAATAAAAGATGTTCCGAAGATGCTGATGGAAACAGTGGAGATGACAGCCATCATCATGCTTCTGATTGCCGCATCGACCATTCTTTCCCTTGTCATGGCATTTACCGGCATTCCTGAGGCCATCAGCAGCGGCATCCTCAGCCTGACCGATAATCCGATCCTGATCCTGCTGCTGATGAACGTCATCCTGCTGATTATTGGGACTTTCATGGATATCACGCCTGCAGTCCTCATATTCACGCCGATATTCCTGCCGATTGCCACGAATATCGGGATGGATCCGGTGCACTTTGGCATTATGATGTGCCTCAACCTTTGCATCGGAAGCATCACACCGCCGGTAGGAAGCGCCTTGTTCGTCGGATCCAGCGTCGGCAAGGTGAAGATCGAGCAGCTTGTGAAGCCATTGCTTCCATTCTACGCTGCCATCATCGTTGTACTGCTCCTTGTTACTTATATCCCGCAGGTCAGCATGGTGCTACCGGGACTGTTTGGACTATAAAATGAAAAAGGACTGCCTTTTGCCATAAGCTGTTCAGAGATAGTGGGAAAAATCACAGACTAAACAGCATACGTTTTAGTAGAATATGTAGTACAGTACTTAACTAACCAAAAAAGCTTGGGGTATCCCAGGCTTTTTACTTCTGGATGTTCGTATTTATTAAACGCACTCAATGGCTGAACAGTTGAATAGGCGATTCTCCTTTAACTTTAACATTTTTAAACAAGGAAACTAGATTATCTGCTAATGAAAATTTATAGACGGAAAAATTCCCTTTATTTTAAAAATAGTGCTGAAAACAGCTTAAATAAAGGGAGAAATTCCCCTTATATGACTCGAAACCATAAAAAAGATAATTTTTCTTTGCATAGAGGGAAAAACTCCTCTTAATTTTCCGAAAAACAAAGCTGATTTGTATTTAACAGTAAAATCTCCCCTTAATTCACTGGAAGCCCACTCTTCAGCTGCAAGGAGCAGAAAACTAACTGTGGCCAGGCAGCCCTTTTGATTTTTCCGTATAATTCCAGCTATCCTCCGATAAACTAAAGTCATCATCTGCCAGGAGGAAAGATTATGGAAGATCTGCTGCATAACTGTCTTCTGATTTTCGGAAGGATCATCACCATTCTGCCTTTATTGCTCTTTATTACTCTTTTTATGGGGAGGCGCTCGATTGGCGAGCTTCCTGTTTTTGATTATCTGGTTATCATTACACTGGGGGCGGTGGCCGGGGCGGATATAGCTGATCCCTCCATCAGGCATCTGGAAACAGGCTTTGCCATTATTGCTATCGGCCTTCTCCAGCGGCTGATTGGGAGATTGAAGATTTCAAAGCGGAAATTCGGAAAACTCATCACTTTTGAGCCGGTCATTGTGATACATAAAGGCAAATTCCTTAGTGCCAATTTAAAAAAGTACCATTACAGTATTGATAACATCCTGCAAATGCTGAGGGATAAGCAGGTCTTTGACGTTCAATATGTGGAATTAGGGATACTCGAGGGAAACGGAATGCTGAGTGTCCAGCTCAAGCCTGCACAGTTGCCTGCCACAAAGGGAGACCTGAATATTTCCGGAAGCTCTTCGCAAATTGCCTTTCCTGTCATCGTTGAAGGAAAGGTATACCGGGAGGTTTTGGAACGGTTTAACGTAGATCAGGACTGGCTTGATTCGAAGCTGTCCCGGCTGGGCATCTCCCGGCTGCAGGAAATATTCTTTGCTTCTATCAGCCCTGAAAAAGAACTGCATATCTCCCTGAAAAATGAACAGGCACAATCTATACCCTTTTTGTATCATTAGCCATTATACATGCGGCGGTCCTTAAAAAAGCAGCACCAGCTCCTATTTATTATCAGGAACCGGTGTATTATTGGCTTTTCGTATGATGGCTATAAAAGTTCTGGAAATTAAAAAAGTAACGGTTAGAGAAAAGAAACTGATTAGAGAGTTCCAACCTTTTTTAAATTTAATCAAGCTAGTTCTTTTTTCAAAAAAATGTTCGACTAAAGCCATTGGGAGGCTAAAGCAAAGTGCTTTCATCAGAATGCCTATAAGGCTCGATGTTCTGGTTACCTGATTACAATAGACACATGCGATTGGGTAGAGAAGATAGTCGAAAATAAAGCTGACGTCAAATGATTTCACCAGCTTAACTGGGTAGGTTATATAACCTTTTCTGACAAGCAGCTTGTCGAGGATGGAAGAAAGTATCCTTTAAAGAGAAAGATCAGCATCCAGTCTTTTACCGGAGGCTTTCTCATCAAATTGATAAAAGATATCAATCCAAAGACAAGAAGAAATTTCAATGTGTTTTTCTCAAATTTATTCATGCTGTATCCTTCCCGGCTGTGTAATTATTAATGTTACTATCCCAAGGAAGAGGGGGATGTATTCATCCTGGTTTGTTTTGAACAAGGCAGCCTCTGGGAAGGGGGTGGCCCCCTTTTAGAATAAATACATTGGCATCCAGGTCACTGTGAAGGTACTTGTGGTGATTATTGCTTCTCTCTGCTGAAAAGAGAATGGGAATCTAATTTAAATTTATTATTCTGTATTGACAAACTTTTCCCGGAAATATAATATAAGAAGTCCTGCCAACTAATAATTGGCGTTAGGGGACTGTAAAAGGTTCATTCTTATGTGAGGGGATGGATTGTGATGGATAAAGAAAAATTAATGGAAAGTGCACGCGCTGTAAAACAGGCTGCGTATGCACCGTATTCCAATTTTCCTGTAGGAGCAGCTTTGCTGCTGAAAGATGGAACCGTTATCAGCGGAGTGAACGTAGAGAATGTTTCCCTTGGGGCGACGAATTGCGCTGAAAGGACAGCCATTTTCACTGCTATCGCAAATGGCTATAAAAAAGGAGACTTCCAGGCAATCGCGGTTTCCGGGAACACGGCTGACTTCCTTCCGCCTTGCAGCATCTGCAGGCAGGTGCTGGCAGAATTCTGCTCACCGGATATGCCTGTTTACTTAACGAACGAAAAGAAAGATATACTGGAACTGCCTCTGAAAGAGCTATTGCCTTACGCTTTTACTGATCTGGAAATGTAAGATCAATTACATGAGCCTGCTTCGATACACTCGAAGCAGGCTTTTTCTATGCATATATACAGAGAATACCTTTCAGCCGGAAGGATGATACTAATACAATAAAGCGGATGAAGGAGATCGATCATGAATACGATCAAGCCGATTAAAGCAGGAACAAATAAAACCAGCCCGAAGGAGCCTTTAACATCAGCAGAGATGGGAAAACTCTGGGCTACCTATATGGGAAACAGCATGTCAAAGGGCATTCTGGCGTACTATTTGCACCATGTGGATGATCATGATATTAAAGCCTTATTGGAGAATGCCTCTAAATTATGTACGGAATTCCTGACTGCAACAGAGGGACTCTTAAAAGAAGCTAATTTCCCTATACCAGATGGCTTTAATGAAAATGATGTCAATTTAGAAGCGCCCCGTTTATTCCACGATGATTTTTATGTCCATTACTTGAAATATGCAGCGAAAGCGGGAATAAGCATATACAGTGTAGGCTATCCTATTGTCTTCCGGAATGATATTGTAGAATTTTTCAGGTATTGCACGCAAGCAACATTGGATTTAATGGATCAGATCAAAGAGATTCTGATGAAAAAGGGCTTGATCATCAAGCCTCCATTCATCCCGGTGCCCAAAAAAGTGGACTATGCCCAAAAGGATTTCCTAAACGGCTTCCTTGGACGGGTCAGGCCGCTTCACGCCCTGGAAATTGCCCATTTATACGACAATATTGAAAACAATGTCACAAGCAAAGCCTTCATAATGGCCTTTGCCCAGACAGCCAAAAGCGAGAAGATCCGGCAGCTGTTTCAAAAAGGGGCAAGCATGACACATAGCAACCTGGAGCGGTATATGCAAAAGCTGCATGATGAAAACTTGCCTTCGCCAACCTTCCTGGACGACCTGGTCACAGACTCTACCTTTGCGCCATTTTCTGATAAACTCATGCTTTTCCATAAGATGGACATGTTTTCCATGAAGATCAGAGCATTCGGCAACTCATTGGCTGTGAATGGCAGGCATGATATCGGCCTCTTATATTCAAGATCCTTAATGAATATCACTCATTTTGTCACTGAAGCATCGGATATTATGATGGAGAACGGCTGGATGGAAAAACCGCCGGAAGCCGCGGAGAGGCAGAATCTGGCTTCCAAATAGTTCATTTAGTCAGCTTCTATATGGCCGCAACAGGAAACAGCCGCAGCTATCGCGGCTGTTTCTATTATTGCTGTACAACGATATTCCTTTCTTGAGGCACTTCCCGTTTGCGCTGTTTTCTCAAGCCAAATACTGCTCTCAGTCCATTGTACCTGCGTATTGCTGCATGATGAAAAATCATGATTACTGCAAATGCAGCCATTGCAAGAAAAACAAACTTAACAGGAATACTCCAATCTAAATGAGCAATCCAGAAGCCTGAAATGATTATGACAGGCTGATGAAGAATGTAAAAAGGCATGGCCGCTTCAATCGCATAAGATAGTGCTGGAGTGGAAGTATTCAAATGCCTATCCCCCAGGAAAAAAATGAACAGCAGGACATTCCATACTAAAAGAACGCGAATAACAGTGAAGATATAAAAGGCAGCAGTCCCATAAGCGGGAAAGCCTGACATGAATACCCATAAAATATAGGCTGCTAAGCTGACTGCACTAATTGTACCTGTAAGCTTGCCGCTATTTCGTGCAAAACTTCTGAATGACTCCCGGGCAAAAAAATAATAGCCATAAGCGTACAGCAGCAAGTAAAACAAAATCCCCCAGCTAGCCAAATTTAAGATATCATTCGCCCATAGAGCTGCCACTGTTAAAGGCAGGGGCAAAAACAAGTAATGGGAAATGGCAAAGGAACCATTTTGAATATGCTGTCTCTGCCTCTCATTTAGGAAGAAAGGCAGAGTTAGGGCTGAAAAAATCAGGAGCATCAATAGGTACCACAGATGATGGCCGAAAAAGGCAAAGTTTCCACTTCCGCCGATTTCCAAATAAAGACCATCAAAATAATGGGGGAAGAATTGAAAGAAAGAGCCTTCAAACTGTTTGCCGGTCAGCCTCTCTATATAAACTTGAGGAGGTGAGAGGATAAAAATGCCCAAAAGCAGCGGAATGCCAAGGCGGGCCGCCCTTTCCTTCAAAAATGCTCCGGAGTGGCGCTTTTTCAAAGCGTGATAGGTGCTGATTCCGGAAATGGCAAAAAAGACAGGCATCATCCAATTGCCGACAGCCAAGGAAAACAGTTCTATGTAGGTTCTATTGATTTCGTTGTTCTTTACATGCCATTCAAATGAGTTAAAGAACATCGAACAATGGTAGAGAAATACAGCCAGCATCGCTAATATCTTAATCCAATCTAAATCATAATGTCTGCTTTTCTCCTGCCCCGGCAGTACCATATAGTTCCCCCCAAGATATGTTCAGTGCGGCTATGTATCTCACAGCCGGTTCTATATCAATATTTCAATAGATTACTTGCCTTTATTCAGTGTATATTAATATTTACAAATATAGTATATTATTACAAAAAATACGGAGGTTTGCAGATGATTTATGACCATGTCAATAAAACCATATCCACAGACCGGCTGCTGCTTAGATTGTTCCAGGTTTCCGATGCAGAAACAGTCGCCAGGCTCTGCGACAACTATAATCTTTATAAAAGTACTTTGTACCTGCCCTATCCCTATGTAGTAAATGACGCCCTTTCCTGGATGGAGAATCATCTTAATAATTTCAGCAGTGACCGATCCTATGAACTGGCAGTGACGGATAGGGAAACCGGTGAGCTGTACGGTGCGATTGCCCTATCCAACAACCAAAATTTCCGCCATGGCGAGCTGGCTTACTGGATAGGTGAGGAATATTGGGGAAAAGGCTATGCCACCGAGGCAGCAGAGGCAGTCATCAGATTTGCATTTGAAGAAAAGAAGTACCACAAAGTGTTCGCCCGCTATTTCCAGTCCAACCCGGCCTCAGGGCGGGTCATGGAGAAGCTCGGCATGAAGGAAGAAGGAATCCTCGCTGACCATGTACGGAAGGAAGGCCGGTATGAGAGCCTCGTGTGTTATGGACTTATAAACCCAGCAGATAAATAGGAACCTTTATAAGGGCTGTCCGTACTAGTATTGAGGTGATCAGATGATAGAAATGCTCCTGCTTTTTGTATTAATGCTGCTTGCAGTGCTTGCCCGCTGGCTGGTTTACGGCGCCTTTGAACCGATGCAGTTTGCACTCATTTTTCTGCTTCCTGCAGCAGCTCTTGCTGTTTATATCATCAGCAGGAAGCTTGCGGAGAAAGAACGGACTTATCAGCCTAAAAATATTCAAGGGTGGTCCTACTATAATATCCAAAAAACGCTCCTCATCCGGAAGCCGCTTTTTAAAGGAGATCAGCTGCGGGGTTATGTGAGGCGCTATTTTCCGCACAAATGGCAATATGCCTTTGGCGATATTATTGGATTTAACTGGTATCTATGCCTCGAGATCCAGATTGGCCAGGATCTCTATGATGTGCGGTGGCACCGCAAGAAATGGCTGACCAGCCAGGAACATTGGAGCATCTTTAAAAATGGGGAAAGGATTGGCGAAGCCCGTACACTCATTAATATGAAAAATACGGCATCCTTAAAAGAAGCCATCCAGTATACGATCAATGATGACACCTATCTTTCCTCTGCAGCAACGATAGCGTCCGCAATCTCGCTGACGCGGGAAGGAGAACAGTGCGGAACTTTGAAGCGGCATCATCTTTTAAGCAGCGTCTTTGTGATTGCTCCCCATGAAGACAGCAGCCCAGAAGCCATTGTGGCTTTAATCCTTCATTCATACTTTTTTAAAAATAAATAATGGAGTTGGTTGTTTTGTTATTAGTCAGTTCGTGCCTGGCGGGGCTGGAAGTAAGATACAACGGCACTCATTGCCTGCATGAGAAGATCCGGCAATTGATTGATCAGAAGAAAGCCGTATCCGTCTGCCCCGAACTGCTTGGGGGATTTCCCGTGCCACGGGAGCCTGCAGAAATTACAGGCGGCGATGGAGGCGATGTCCTGGACGGCACGGCAAGGGTCATCGAAAAATCAGGCAGGGATGTAACTGAATTATACATAAATGGCGCCTATGCGGCCCTTAAAAAAGCGGAAGAGCTGCAGGTAAGTACAGTCGTGTTAAAAGAATTCAGCCCTTCATGCGGCAGCAGTGTCATTTACAACGGAGGATTTACAGGAGGGAAAGTGGCAGGGGAAGGGGTGACATCTGCCCTGCTGAAAAGGAATGGCATAAGAGTAGTTTCAGAAAAAGAGCTGGAAGAGCTGCTTGAAGCTTTTCAGCTATAAATCAATAGACTGTAATTTTATGGGGTATCCCTGTTATTGTAAAGGGAAACAAATAGTGTTAACCTTGTACAGACATAGTGTCCTTCCTATGTAAAAAGGAGCGATTCACTATGCTTAGTAAGGCGGAACACTTACTAATCAGCAGAGAGCTTGGACGTTTAAGAGATGAACTTATGCTATGCAGCGATGACCAAGTAAGGAAAAGCATTCACCAGGACATACTTTTACTCCGCAGGGCGTTAACAATTACTGCTAGAAAATAGCAGTTTTTTTATGCAGTTTTTCCTGCCATTGATGCAAGAAAAGTGAAGAGGGCCCGGCACTGAGCCCTCCATTGAGATATTAAGCGGGAAAAGACCTATTCGATAGTGTGTTTCATAGCCTGGTACATCTTCGCAGTATGTGCATCCAGTTCATCCCGGGACATACGCAGACGTTCGACAGAAGAGCCATAGCCGATTTCTTCTTTGCCCTCTGCCAGTCCTTTAAAAATTCCATCTGCGAATTCATTCAAAGGTTCGCCCTGGGTATGGAGTCCGGCACCGCCTAAGTCCGTGTTGACTGCAGGAGGAGCGATTTCAATCACTTCCACTGGTGTTCCGGAAAGCTGGTGGCGCAGGCTGACGGTAAAGGAATGGAACGCTGCTTTCGTAGCGGAATAGATTGGCGCAATGACGAGCGGCGTAAACGCCAGCCCGGAAGTCACGTTGATGATGGCCGCTTCCGTTTTCTTTGCCAGGAATGGAGCGAACAGCATTGAAAGGTGGAAAGGCGCCTCAATATTTGTAGTGATTTCTTTGTTAAAATAGCCCCAGTCCTTCTTCGCATCTGCTGTCAGCACATTAAAGCGCTGCTGAATCCCGGCATTGTTCACCAGTACATTTACCTCAGGATGATTTTCCTCCACCCAGTCAAACAAGGCCGATCGCTCTGATTCCACAGCCAAATCACAAACTCTTATAATCAGTCCAGGGAATTTCTCCTTAGCTTCCTGCAGGACACTTTCCCGCCGGCCGCAGACAATGACAGTATTGCCGGCATTAATAAATCTCTCAGTAAAAGCCAGCCCGATTCCTGCAGCACCGCCTGTAATAAGTATTGTATTTCCTGTAAGTTTCATTCTTGCACCTCTTCTCATTCGATTGATGATACCCGCTATCCACATAAAACTGGCGATATCCCCACTATGATTGTTGATAATCAAGATATCCACAGCAGGATTTCCGGGATTGGCCCATAATCGAGCCATATCCACAATAAGATGATTGAAAACCTTTGCTGAATAAGAATGATATCCACAGTTACTGTATACCCCTTCGAAGAATGTTTCAGCAGGCTGTCTGCAAGATCATCATAAGGCTCTGGAAGCAGTACAAGCCAGCAAACTGTTTTACCCGGCAGGAATTTGCCGCAAAGAATCGAAACTATAATAGTATAAACAATGGGAGGGTCATTTATGAAATTAGCAGAGGCCTTGATTTTGCGTTCGGATTACCAGAAGAGGGTCGAGCAATTAAGGAACCGGCTGAGCCAGAATGCGAGAGTCCAGGAGGGGGATCTTCCGAATGAGGAGCCTCAGGTGTTAATGGAAGAATTGACAGAGATCCTGGTAAAACTAAAAAGCCTGATTCAAAACATTAACCGCACCAATATCCATACCCCTTATGATCAGTCGCAGTCGCTCGCTGACGCACTCACAAGCAGGGATCTGATCGGGCAGGAACGAACGATTTACAGCGACCTGCTGGGGCAGGCAACCATCCGGCATGACCGCTATTCACGGTCGGAAATCAAATATGTTTCAATGATTGATGTGAAAGAAACCCAAAAGTTTGTGGATGAATTATCCCAGAGATACAGGACCCTGGATGTAAAGATTCAGGAATTGAACTGGAAAACAGAATTGATGGAACGCTGATTATTGCTATGGAAGTTGGTAGCGTACGGGAAGGCGAATGCCAAACCCTGCAGCAGGGTCAAGCTGCACTTAATGGTCGGGGTTCGGGGTGGCCCTGAGGTTCAACTCCTCATTCACAGCTCATACCCAGTATTGTAACCTCAGAACCATTTACAGATAACACCTAACAACCGGGCATTGATTCTCGTTTCGTGAGGGCGGATAGGGGAAAATAGCAAAATTTCGCATGGGCGCTGATCTGAAAGGATCGGTGCCCTTTTTATTTTTACAGAGCGGTCTGGATAAAAGAAGGAATGGGAGGAAGGATAATACAATAGATACAGTTAAGGTGGAAGGCTATGAATAACTATACGAATGACAATACAGCCCGAAGGTACAGAGCGCATGTGAGCATTTTGGGAACTACACAGATCCATCTGCGGAACCCCTATATCATTGCCTGGTGGAGCGCTGCCTTTCCGGGTTTTGGCCATCTTCTTTTATCAAAATATCTTCGGGGATTTGTGCTATTCATTTGGGAAGTAGTCGTAAATATTAAATCGAAGCTCAATTTAGCAATGGTTTATTCTTTTCAAGGAGAAATTGAAAGGGCAAAAGAAATTTTGGAAGTAAGGTGGCTGCTGATATATATCCCGGTCTATATCTTTGCCATCTGGGACAGCTACCGGACGACGGTCGATTTAAATCAGATCCATGTTCTCGCAGAAAGGGAGGAGCATCAGTTCAATTCCTTCAGCATGGGAGCTTTGGAGATAAACTATCTAGATAAGCGAAATCCCGTAATGGCGGTTATGTGGTCGTTTTTTGTGCCGGGCTTGGGCCAGTTATACATACATCGGATTGTGTCTGCTTTTTTCACTATCATCTGGGCAGTCGTCTTTTTTTACTACTCCCATGGCCTTGAAGCTCTTTCGTACTTATTTATGGGGGATATTGAGAAATCGACGGCTGTCATACATGCGGAGTGGCTGTTATTTTTCCCGTCCTTATACGGCTTTTCATTATATGACTCTTATATCAACACCGTAGAGAACAATAAGTTATTTAACAAAGAACAGCGGGCATATTTCAGGAAAAACTACCAATCATCCTCTTTTCGGATTCTAAAAGGTCAGAAGGTGAAATGACTAATGCAGCTGTTTTCAACATTTGAACATAGCAGTTCACTCGAAATGGCGGTTTCTACTCTGGAGAAGAAGGGAATTAAGCGTGAAAAAATCTATATCGTCCCTTTGGATAATCGCCAGGAGAAGCATAAGCTGTTCGATGGCCTGAACCGTTCTGATGGAACTTCCCTTATTGACATCGGGGCAGCGCTAGCGACTGCCTTCTCTGTTGTCGGGGCTAGCATCGGATTTAAGTTAGCATGGGGTCCGATCTACTGGGGGCTGATTACCGCAGCTGCCGGTTTCTTGATTGGTGTTGGTATCCGCCTTTTTACAGAAGCAATCGTAAAAAAGAAAAGAAGGCAGCTGAAAGGAGTCCATTCTGAGGTCATCCTCATTGTAGAATGCGAGGACGCTGAAGGTGAGCTGGTTGAAAATATACTGTTTGGCCATTATGCACTTGGAGTGGCGAAGGTGAAGTGAATAGAGGAGGAAGAATTCAGGCTGCTGTTCAGGCGGCTTTTTCTTTTGGAAAGTAATATTGTACCATATCCGGGCTTTTTCTTTATGATCCTGAGAGAGTCCTTATCATTGCTTTCTTTGCGTGCAATAGCGCTGGGGATCTTCGGATGGAAAAGGCTTCGATGAACATTATAGATTATCAAAAGTTAAGGTGAACGGCCCTCTCAAAACTGGGCGGTTCACCTTAAACGGTTTGCTTAACTAAGCATTGCGGCCGAAAATGACATAGTCAGTTGAGATGGGGAGAATATCAATAATGCTATTTGTATTTAATAGATTATCGAGCTGGCTTCCCCTTTCGGTGACTATCTGCGTTTTATTATAAATATCGCCATTAAAGTTTGTACTCAGCACAATTCCGTTGAGGAACACGTTCTGTGCATTTCCATAGGTAATCGTTCTTGTTTGTCCGGGCGCCAGTGTAAAATAAACATCTCCATCAAAGTTGGCCGGGTTTTCGCCTTGCCGGACGAGGAGAGCAATTTGCAGGGTGGCTGCGCTGCGATTATTAAATGTCTTTTGTGCCATTATTAAACCCCCTTTCCTCTATATTCTATGAATACTGATTGATATGGAGAGGGCTTGTATAATAGGGAAAATGATCATTTTCTGTTTTTTTAAAGAAAAATAGACGAGGGAACCTCTGATCTGAGGTTCCCTCGCTTTATTAATTCTGGCTCATTCTTCGCTTGGCACGCAATCTGATCAGCTGGAATCTTATGAAGCACCCGATGCAGAAGCCGAGGATGGCAACGAATGCAGCGAGAGCAACCATGATGGTGAAGATATGGCCCAGGACTGTGAATCCTAATGAATAGGACACCAGTCCTCCGGCAAGGCACACAACTGCAATAACCTGGTTGAACTGCTGCTGGTCCCATTCCTCAGGGAGATAGGCAGACGGTTCTTTCTTCAGGAATGTTCTGGCGGCCCGCATGATGGGGTTGAATCCGAACAGGAGGCCCATCAGACCGGCAATAAGCGGGATCGCTAAAATCCACTCCTGCCCGGTCAGCCAGCTGGCAACAACACTGATGACAATGAACCATTGGTTGGTCCTGACGAGGGGACGGGGAATTGAACGTACTGTTTCTGCCATTTATAAATACGACCTTTCGTATAGGGATTTGAGGTTTTATATTATCATACTCATTTTGCAGCAGTTTTGAAAGTGAAAAGTATTTCTCTAATTATAATTATTTTTTTATAATAGACAGTTTAAATGGGGTATCCGCCGGGTAAAAATTTAGTTGTAACAGCTGTTTTTACCTTTAAGTTCCCCGGTCAATATCATCTTAAGACCTACATAGCAAGAAAATCATTTTACAAAATCATCCTTTATTGTTGTATAAAATTTCCTTAACTAGAAAAGATAAAGGTGATTAATTTGAGGAGGTTATGCAGTTTGGATCAGAATAAGGATAAGAATATGCAAAAGGGCGATGATGTGAAGCGCGAGAAGCTGACGACCCGCCAAGGCCATCCTGTAAGAGATAACCAGAATATACGGACGATCGGCAACCGCGGACCCGCTACACTTGAGAATTACCACTTTATTGAAAAAATCTCCCACTTTGACCGTGAGGAAGTGCCTGAGCGCGTCGTCCATGCACGCGGGTCAGGGGCATTCGGCTATTTTGAGACATACGGAAAAGTTGGCGATGAGCCAGTCGAAAAATATACCCGCGCGAAAGTATTTTCAGGTGCAGGGAAGAAGACCCCGCTGATGGTCCGCTTCTCCACAGTGGCAGGGGCGAAGGACTCTCCTGAAACAGCGCGTGATCCGCGCGGTTTTGCAGTAAAAATGTACACTGAGGATGGAAACTGGGATCTGGTCGGGAACAACCTTAAGATTTTCTTTATCCGCGACGCGATGAAGTTCCCTGATATGATCCATGCTTTCAAAGCTGATCCTGCTTCAAATGTGCCTAACCCTGAGCGGATGTTTGATTTCGTTTCCCGCACGCCTGAAGCCACGCATATGATCACATTCCTGTTCTCGCCATGGGGCATCCCTGCGACTTACCGCCATATGCAGGGCTCTGGCGTTAATACGTACAAATGGGTCAATGACAAAGGTGAAGCGGTGCTTGTTAAGTACCATTGGGAGCCAAAGCAGGGCATCCGCAACCTGACACAGGAAGAAGCGAATATGATCCAGGCGAAGAACGTGGGGCATGCTACACAGGATCTGTATGAAGCTATTGAACGCGGCGACTATCCGGAATGGGAGCTGTATGTGCAGATCATGGAGGATGACTACCACCCTGAGCTGGACTTCGATCCTCTAGATGATACGAAGCTTTGGCCGGAAGACAAATTCCCATGGCTGCCGGTTGGCCGCATGGTCCTTGACCGCAATCCGGTTGACTTCCATGCCGAGATTGAACAGGCTGCCTTTGGAACAGGTGTCCTGGTCGATGGAATGGACTTCTCCGACGATAAAATGCTCCAGGGACGCACTTTCTCATACTCTGATACCCAGCGCTACCGCGTCGGCGCCAACTACCTGAAAGTGCCGGTCAATGCACCGAAAGCGCCTGTCCGCACAAATCAGCAGCGTGGCCAGATGGATGTCCGCGATCCGAAGGAATCCGGGGACAATCCGCATATCAACTATGAGCCATCCATGCTCGGCGGTTTTGAGGAAGTGGGAGAAGCGAGCCCGGCACCGCATCAGCCGACTTATAATGCAGCAGCCATGAGCGCGCCGATCGACCGCCCGAACAACTATGGACAGGCAGGGCATACCTATCGCAGCCTGGAGGATTGGGAGCGCGATGAGCTGATCAAGAACCTGTCCGAAGCGCTTGCTGCGTGCAATAAGCGCATCCAGGACGCTATGGTCGAACACTTCACACAGGCGGATGAAGATTACGGCCGCCGCGTGAAGGAAGGCATTGAAAAAAGAACGAAAGAGCTGAACGAAATGTCTATGGAAGACAATGTTCCCGGCCGTGAAGCAGGACAATCCAAATACGGCCAAGGCTCATTGTCTGCCAACGAGGCAACGAGAGAAGCCGTGGACAAAGGCCACGAAGCTGATCCATATTAATACGCTATAAGCCGAAGGGCTGCCCGGGACATCAGGATGACTGGTGGGCCGGGCGGCTTTTTTTGTTGGGGAAGGGTCCGGAGTTAGGGGAGGGTGCTGTGGGTCACTCAAGAGTAGTGAATGAGCAGACAGAGGCTTCAAAAAGTGAGATATAAGTCACTCTAAGGTGGTGAATCGGCAGACACAGTGCCTCAAAAGCCTTAGAGAGATTGGCTATTCAGAAGCCGCCTTATCCTCATCCAAGTAAAGATGGACCGCATATAAGCAGTCCATCCTTTGTCTCTTACAGAGTAGGCAGTTTCAAAGCGGTCTCCATGTTCTGCAGATTCAGATTCGTTTGTTCTTCTGTATTCCAGGCATAGTACCAGCCTTTTTTCATCATATAGGTGGAGATTTCCTCATGCAGATCCAAGGTTGCCTCCAAATGGCGGGTGAGCATCTCCTTGATTTCAGGTGTTCCTGCTTCCGTTATAGCCATCGCGAGATTTCTTGCACCGCTTTTTGCTGAATTTAAGAGGTCCATGGCGACCATCTGGTCTGTCAGTGCGTCCATGCCGGTCAATTTTTCTATAAATTGAATCATATAATCAACTCCTCATTGCTGTACTTTTGATAAAACAGAACTGAATTCCTGCAGCTGGATGGTCGAGGCATCCACGTCTTTCTGCATGATTTGTTTCAGCTGCGGGTCAGTGACAAGTGCTTTCATCGTCTTTGATTTTGTCAGGCAAAGCGTTTTAAATGCTGCGATTTCCTGGACTTCCAGGATTTCATGTAAAAGATAGTCCATTCTGCCAGCTCCTTAAGGTTTTAATACGACTTTGATGCAGTTATCCATTTTTGTATCAAAGATTTCATAGCCATGCTTGGCTTCGCTGAGCGGGAGGACATGGCTCACCACATCTCCCGGATCGATTTTTCCGGTGGCCACCAGTTCATACATATATGGCATTAGGTGGATCATCGGGGCCTGCCCGGAGCGGATATTGACGTTGCGCTGCATGATATCCCCAAGCGGGAAGCCATTGTAGCGGCCGCCGTAGACGCCTGTGATCTGGATGGTCCCGGCTTTGCGGACTGCCTGTGAGGCAATGATGAGGGCACTCATGGCCCCGCCCTGAAGTTTCAGTCCGCTTGCCAGAAATTCCATGTCAGTCATCTTTCCGTCCATGCCGACCGCATCGATGACTACATCTGCCCCGCCATGCGTGATTTCTTTAAGATGGCTCCCAACATTTTCATACTGTTCAAAATTGATGATTTCAACCTTATTCGTGCGTTTGGCATGCTGGAGGCGGTAATCCACATAGTCAACGGCAATGACCCGTTTGGCTCCCTTCATCCAGGCGAACTTCTGGGCAAACAGGCCGACTGGTCCGCATCCAAGTACGATAACGGTATCCCCGCTTTTTACTCCTGCATTGTCAACGCTCCAGAAGCCGGTAGACATGGCATCGGCAATAACACTCAGTTTTTCATCCGGCTCTTCGCAGCTTTCCGGAATTTTGAAGTGGGTGAAATTGGCGAAAGGCACCCGCAAATATTCTGCCTGTCCGCCAGGGTAGCCGCCAGTATTACCGGAATAGCCGAAATAAGCACCCATATCGCCGTTATCATTCGTATTATCGCATTGGCTCTCAAGCTGGTTTTTGCAATAGATGCATTCCCCGCAGGCAATATTAAAAGGAATGATGACGCGGTCCCCTTTTTTCACCTTTGTCACTTCAGGGCCGACCTCTTCGACAATGCCCATCGGCTCATGGCCGATCACATAATCCTCCTGCATATTAGGAATAAATCCGTGAATTAAATGGAGATCTGACCCGCAGATCGCTGTGCTTGTAACCTTGATGATCATATCATCCGGCTTTTCGATTCTGGGATCCGGAACCTCTTTGACTTCAACATTCTTGATGCCTTGATAGGTGACTGCCTTCATGTATAGATACCTCCAATATTAATGGGACTCATCAGGTGTCCGGTCAAACATGCCTTTTCTGTTCGTTTCACGTGGGAACAGATTCATGCTGCCAATCATGATTGTATTTTTGGCTGAGAGCTGGTCCAGCTTGTATTGTTCGCTCAGGTCATGAGGGTGGAACCATTTCTTGCTGATCATGAGCTCCGAAATTTCCTGATGCATCTGAATGCCCTGCATAAGCTGTTTCCTAAGCAGCACCCGTACATCGGGTGTAGCTGCTTCCGTCAATGCCACAGCCATATTTCTTACAGCTTCCTTTGTTCGGATGAGAAAATCGAGGGCGAATGTCATATCAGCCAGCTCAGGCATATTTAAGGCATTGATGGGATCTAAATAATCTTGGTTCATTTAAGATTGCCTCCTTTCAATTAATGATGGGTGTTGGACGGCTTTCCGGGACAGGAGCACTAAATGGGACGCGTTCATAAAGGGCCTGAAGCTCGGTAAGGTCTTTTTTGGACTGCTCCAGATCTTTCTGCATAAGGGCCTTTAAGTCTTCATCAAAAACAAGCCCCTGCATCAGCTTTGATTTTGCGACGCAGAGTGTTTTGAAGTTGACGATCTCATGTAAATCCAATGATTCATGGGGAGCCAGATGCTTCATATCCATTGATGTTCATCCTCCTTTTTGCATATACGCGGATTATTTTTCCCCACGGAGGATTATTTAAGCTGGCGGTTTTTGTAAACTGCAAAGGCAGGAGAAAACAAAAAAGCTCCCGGGGTTACCCGGAAGCCATTTAACTCTATTTATCACACAGCAGATAGTTGTGGCAGGCGAGAAGACCTGCCTTAAAATCATCGCTTGCCAGCTCTGAGTCATAGGCGCAAACCGATAGGATTCTGCTATCGGACACGATGGCATCCGCTTCTTCTTCAGATGCCAGTAATTTGCTGCTTATTTCTTCTTCGTCCCGCCATTCTACATGAGCCCAGCTTCGTACTACAGCATTCTCTTCTGAATAATCGTCCAGTACCTTTGGAAGATAATCAAAGATTGAATTCACCCGGAAATCGCCTTTTGCATAATAAAAGTCATAGTTGTTTATAAAAACGACTTTCTGCAGGCAATGGTCATCTAATTTTTTGGAAAGTCTATGTTTAATCATTGAAGTCAATCGGTCATTTTCTATAATAACGGAATATTCATTCAGTTTAATTCCGGTGATGATATACTCTTCTACATGCGAGAGGTAAAGCTCCTGGTTCCTGAAAAAATATAGTACATGTCCTTTGGCAAGGCTTTGAAGCTCATTCACTTCGTTTACACGAGTACTTTTCAAATTTGCACCCCATTAAATTATTGACATATTCAGCCTTTCTAATAAGCGTAACATAGTTTTGAATAAATTGATGCCTCCTGAAGCCAAGGATTTAGATTAAGTGCTATAGGACTAGGGGAAGAAAAGATCTCTCTGATTTTAAAAGTATGTCATTCACCTATTTCCATGCATAAGATATCCCGAATAGAAGTGAAGGGACTGAGAAATTATGTATGGATATCATATGTGTCCTTATCCAGTGGAGCGGCTTGCCGGAGTCAGGAGTCAGCCTTTGTTCGGGCACTATCCGCTGGAGGCAGGGTATGGAAGCAGCTTTTATTCCTTGCCCCATGGGGACTTTCGGGTGCCGCTAAAGGATTATGGCCCCAACCCGTTTGTCGTGAATATCAATGAAGCGACGAAACAGAACAAAAACTTTCGTACAGCTCTCTGGACAGGCAAGCACCTGCAGCTGACGCTGATGAGCCTGAAGCCCGGCGAGGACATTGGACTCGAGAGGCATAATAACCTCGACCAGTTCCTCCGTATAGAAAAAGGCCAGGGTGTCGTCCAGATGGGGAAGAAGAAAAATAATCTGGATTTCAGGAGAAATGTGTACGATGATTCGGCCATATTCATTCCTGCAGGCACATGGCATAACCTTACGAACACCGGGAACAAACCGCTGAAGCTGTACTCGATCTATGCGCCTCCCAATCATCCATTTGGCACCGTCCATCAAACTAAAGCGGCTGCTGAGGCTGCAGAACAAAACCGCGGTTATCGCTCCAATTATGGAGGGTATCCTTATGGGTGGGGGTATTAGGCTATAAGATTAAAGAGGGCTGCCGGGCGGGGCAGCTTTCTTTTTGATAAAATTATGGTTAATTATGGTATTATACATATAAATTCTGCACAGGGGGACACAATGGCCAAAAACGTCACTTTTTCTTTTGATACAAAATACATCAATTCACGCACATGTGAAACTTTTACCTTTGAGGAGCTGGGAGTTGCCGAAAACCTGAATGAGGAAGCAGAGCGGAAGATTCTGGAGGACATTCTTCAAGCTTGGATTTGGGACAAGCTGAACATTTCTTATAGCATTGTGTTGAATAAAGATGAATAAAAGCAAAAAAAGACCCGCGGCTCCTGAATCAACAAGAGTACGGGTCTTATTTTTTTACGTAAACGCTTTGCAGCACTCTTAGTACGGAGTGCCCCCGTTAATATGCAGCACCTGCCCAGTTACATAAGAAGATTCATCAGATGCAAAGTATACATAGCCTGGCGCAAGTTCGCTCGGCTGTCCCGGGCGTCCCATTGGCGTCTTGAATTCTCCTTCGCTGCCAAAACCGTCTACCTCGTCTTTAGAAAAAGAAGCGGGGATGAGCGGTGTCCAGATCGGGCCTGGCGCCACGGCATTTACCCGGATTCCCTGTTCGACCAGAGATCCTGAAAGGGAACGTGTAAAGGCAAGGATGGCACCTTTCGTTGAAGAATAGTCAATCAGCTTCGGCGCGCCCTGGAAGGCTGTGATGGACGTGGTGTTGACGATAGAGCTGCCAGGCTTCATATGGTCAAGTGCAGCTTTTGTCAGATGGAACATGCTGAAGATATTGGTGCGGAATGTGCGCTCAAGCTGCTCTGCCGTGATGTCTTTAATGGATGGCTGGGTATGCTGCTCCCCGGCATTGTTGACGAGGATATCGAGCTTGCCGAATTCAGAAACCACTTTTTCCACGGCTTCCTGGCAAAAAGATTCTTCACCGATATCGCCGGCAATCAGCAGGCAGCGGCGGCCTTCCTGCTCTACATACTTTTTTGTTTCCTCCGCATCGTCATGCTCATCGAGATAGGAAATGGCTACATCAGCGCCTTCCTTCGCAAAAGCAACAGCGACAGCACGGCCGATCCCGCTGTCTCCGCCTGTGATCAACGCGGTTTTGCCTGACAGCCTTTCACCTTTTCCTGCAAGATTCTGCGTGAAGTCGGGGCGGGGCTCCATTTCATTTTCAAAGCCTGGCTGGCGTTCCTGCATTTGTCCGGGAATCTGTTTTGGCATGTCTTTATCCATTGATTAGTCAATCCTTTCTCACCATATAGTTGCTTTGTGATGTATATCACTTATAAGCCATATAGTTTTCTTACCCTTGAGGTTGGTTTTAAAACAGGATTTTGAATGCTGATCTCTCATGAGCCGGGCTCTCTTTATGCAAGCTTGTTTCTAAGGGGGGAAATCCTTATCGCAACAAAAAAATGATAAAAATCATTAAAAGTTTATTGAAAAACAATAAAAAATAATTTAAAATCAATATAACTTAACCTGTGAGGTGTATGAAATGAAAAGGGAAACACTCTTTTTGAAAATAGCCATCTTCCTTATCGGGGCTCCGATACTGGCATTATGTTTATTCGGACTGCCTTCTCTTGCAATCAATGCAAGCCAAAGCGGTTTGGGATGGCGGAATCTGCTGTATGGCATTTTGGCGGTTATGTATATATCGGCCATTCCGTTTTTCGCTGCTTTGTTTCAGGCATTTAAGCTTTTAAATTATATCGACCATAACAACGCATTCTCAGAAATGGCTGTGAGGGCTTTGAGGACGATAAGAAATTGTGCCGCTGCGATTATGCTGCTGTATACAGCTGCTATGCCGCTCTTTTATTTTGCGGCAGAGATCGACGATGCCCCCGGCATCATCCTGATCGGATTGATCATCATTTTCGGTTCCGTTGTGATTGCTGTATTTGCCGCTGTCCTCCAAAAATTACTGAAGAATGCGATCGATATCAAGTCAGAAAATGATCTGACGGTCTGAGGTGAAAACATGGCAATTATCATTCGTATCGACGTGATGCTGGCGAAACGCAAAATGAGCGTGACTGAGCTGTCAGAAAGGGTCGGCATCACCATGGCCAATCTTTCCATATTGAAAAATGGAAAAGCAAAAGCAATCCGGCTGACGACTCTGGAAGCCATCTGCAAGGCGCTGGACTGCCAGCCGGGGGATATCCTGGAATACCAAAAGGACGATGAAGAGCCGGAACGATGAATTAGTTCAAATTCTGTCCAGATAAGGGGAGGTTTCATATGAGCATAGCCATCCAGAATGATGTTAAGAAAAGAAAAGTAAGGATGCAGGTCATTGGAGGAGCACAGCAGCTCTGCCGTTTTGGCTGGGAGCAGGCGTTGTCCTGCCTTTTCCCTGTCGTTATCTTTGCTTCCTTGGCCCTGACGAAGATCATCCCGCTTCCGTTCCTGCCGCGGTATGACTGGCTGCTCCTCATCTGCCTTGTGATGCAATGGGTGATGCTGCGCTCAGGACTTGAAACGCGCGATGAATTAAAGGTTATCACACTTTTTCACCTGATCGGGCTTGCGCTTGAGCTGTTCAAGGTCCATATGGGCTCCTGGTCTTATCCGGAAGAAGGCTTCTTCAAGGTTGGAGGCGTACCGTTATACAGCGGATTCATGTATGCGAGCGTTGCCAGCTATCTTTGCCAGGCGTGGCGGAGGCTGAAGGTTGAACTGGTAGAGTGGCCGCCGTTTTGGCTGGTTGTCCCGCTGGCTGCTGCCATCTACCTGAACTTTTTCACACATCATTATTGGATGGACATCCGCTGGTGGCTCTCGGGGCTTGTAATCATAGTCTTTTGGCGTTCCTGGGTCATTTATGAGGTTGGAGGAATCAAGCACCGTATGCCGATTTCCCTATCATTCGTACTGATCGGATTTTTTATCTGGATAGCAGAAAATATCGCCACCTTTTTCGGGGCGTGGGAATATCCGAACCAGCAGGATGCCTGGAGCCTTGTCCACCTTGGCAAGGTAAGCTCCTGGCTGCTGCTGGTGATTGTCAGCTTCCTGATTGTTGCGACACTGAAGCTGGTCAAGGGGAAGTCCCATTAATTTCAAAAAGCCGTATCCTTGTTGCAGGGGGATGCGGCTTTGTTTAATACTAATCTGATTTTCGCTGCTGCAGGAATTCACTGATGTTGCGGACAAAGTCTTCCTTTGGATAAGTATGATATAAAGTGCTTGCAAGCCGGACCGGATCGCCGGAGAAATATCTTTCGTAATGGGTCTGCCTTGTGCCAAAGGGGCTCATCGTCAAATCCCAGGCCAAACGGAAGAGCTGGACCCGTTCCTTTGCATTCAAGCCTTCCGCTTGAAGATATTGATCAAGGTCAGCCCGGATGCCTGATTCAAAATCTTTTTCAGTCGGCAGTGAAGTCAGGCCGCTTGCGCCGATAACCTGGATGATCTCGCAAAAACGGGGATATAGTTCAGGGAAAAGATTACTGGCAATCTGGAGAGGGACAATGCTCGGGCGCATGCATCCAAATTCATCGGGAATTGCATCGTTTTCTGACTTCTCGAGCAGCGCTTTCATCGATTCGAGGCCTATGATGATTTCGGCCATCTTGGCTTGTATATGCTGATATTCACTGACATTGAGGCACTTTACAATAGATTCGGCAATGCCGAGGATGAATTCCGTTTTTACGATCTGCCTGATCAATGCCTGGTGATAGGCAAAGGAATGGAAGCTGCTCTTATTTTTGAACGCCAGCGCAGCCTCGACATTGTCATAGAGAAATACCCTTTCCCAAGGGACCAGGACATCATCAAACACGACGATAGCATCCATTTCATCGTAATGGGAGCTGAGGGGGTAATCAAAGGCAGAGCCATCGCCTGCAAAGGATCCCCTGCAGATGAATCGCAGCCCATCCGTGTTGGAGGGGATGGAAAAAGCAAATGCCTCCTCCGTATCAAACCTGCCGGGTGAGCTGAGCACCAGCAGTTCATCGGTCAATCCTCCCTGGGTCGCCAAAAGGCGGGCGCCCTTGATGACCAGGCCATTATGGTTCTTCTCCACTACCTTCGCCGAGATCGGGGTGTCAGAGCCCAAGTAGAAGGCAGAACGGTTGACCTGGGGGGTGATGAGCGTGTGCGTGAACGAGAGATCCTCATGGATAGCACGTTCATAAAGTGCCTGCACATGCCCGGGAAAACAGTTTTCCCTGCCCGCGAGGACAGAGGCAGAGGCAGCAAGGCTCATGACCGCCGTATTCATATAATCCGGGCTTCTGCCCATCATGCCGTGGGTGCTCATTGCCCAATGCTCAGTCATTTTTCTTCTCTTCAGCAGATCCTCTTTTGTTTGAGGCCTCAGGTATGACAGGCCTGCCAGCTCTGCGGTGCCAGGTATGCGAAATGTCAGCTCTTCCTGCAATTGCGGATCGCATTGCTTATCATAGAGAGAGGCCTTTGCCGTCACAATTCCTTTAAAAGCAGGATGCTCCGAAATTTTCCCCGCGACCCTTTCCCCGTCCAGCCAGACCTCATTTTCCATCAGATCCAATCGTTCAATGAATTCCTTCCCATTCCGAATTCCCATTGTCCCAATCCCCTTTACATATTTGGCCAACAGAACGTGCCTTTAAGCTATTATCACTGTATTGTCCGGCTTGGCTGTTCGTTCCAGGGGGAAAAGCCCTGTTTTTGAATGGGCTGCTGGTTTTCTTTTGGTCAATCGCGGATCTCGGAGCCCCTGCGTAAAAAAAAGCCGGCCGCTCAATTCGAAGCTGGCTTTATCATTTTGCAGGACTAAACGCCGGCAGTCTATCCCTCGGGCTGCTGAAGCAAAGCCTCCGGTTCTCTCCGGGCAACTGTTCATAGATAAGCAGAGAAGTCCTCTACTCCCGCATAAGGTTCACGATTCTTAATCTTCCGCTTCAAATCCTCGAGTGTATATTCCTGCCAATCTTCTAAATGAGCTTTATCCCATTTTCGGCGGAATAACTGAAATAAGAAAATCTCCCTTAATTTTAAAAAAATCGGTATCTGGGCAATTGTGTCGGGATGGAGCTCTGTTTCGGACTGATATCCGCTAAAAACATGATGCATAAACCAGCGTGAGAAAGCTTCTGCCTCCCCGATGAACGAGTCCTGCTGCCAGTAGGCGTGGTAAAACAGCACGGCCAGATCCTGCGCGAACCAATTACAGGCGCATTCGTCAAAGTCGATTACCACGATTTCCCCATTTTCCCGAACGATAAAATTCCCTTGATGAAAGTCATTGTGGATGAGCCCAAAAGTGTCCAGGGACAGTTTATATGGCTGCAGGTCTTCCATCAGACGGTCATATTCCTTCTCTAGCCAGCCAGCAAGATCATTTTTGATGCCAAACACATCCGGATTCTCTTTCGTCCAAACAGGCCGCCTATTACCCTCAATCCTATATTCTTTTGATAAAGCGTGCATCCTCCCCAATATCCGGCCGAACTGTTCAAAATTCCTTTCGTTCCAATGGGCGGGATCGGTCACGTCAACAGGGTTCCCTTTGACAAATTCGAAGTGAGTCTTTACCAGTCTGCCTTCCAGTTCGATTTCCTGGGCAGGTTTTGATAAAGGAATTCCGTTTCTGTGTAAGAAATCCATCCACTTAAGCTCCTGCCGTACTTCTTCTGCTGACTTGCCGTTAGCAGAAATCCTTATGATTCTATTATCGTTTTTATCGTAGAATACTTCATTGTGGAAACCGCCGCTGAGACGCTCATATCTCTCTTTCATACTAAAATCCCTCTCCCTGAGAACATGAATTTATTAGTAGTATAAGCTGATTTTAGGCGGAAGGAAATCGTTTCTGAATTAACTTGTAAAATGCTGGGGCTTACAAAGATTACAAGCAGTATGATGAAAAAAATAAGATCCCCCTGGGCTGCAGGAGAATCTTATAAAGGATATATTAGTATATTTTATTTGCTGGCTTTAAACTGTCATGCCAATGATTACAAACACTCCGACTCAACGATATGGATCAGGGCCTTCAGCATCTCAACTGATTGGTCCAGTGTAAGGGAATAATAACGCTGCGTACCCCGCTGTTCCATTGCAACAAGCTTCTGCTCCCGAAGGATTTTTAAATGATGGGAAATAGCCGGCCTGGATAAGGCAGACTGATCCGCTATTTCATTTACACTTAAGCTTTCATGATCGGCCAAGAGTAAAATGATATCCTGTCTTGCGGGATCGCTTAATGCCGTGAAAAGCGGTATGCATGAACGGAATACTTCAATTGCCTGCTGTCCCATCGAACAAACTCCTTTAGCCTTTTTCTCCCATAATTAAAGCTTATTTAAGCGTCTTTTGCAACATATTTAGCGATCTTGGCCGCCGCGCTTCTTGGAAGAAATTTTGCGGCATAGGCCCCAAGCTTATTCGAGGTGCCCGTAATGACCACACGCTTTCCAGCCATCAGGGCCCGGTATCCCTGCTGTGCAACCTCACTTGAATCCATGGCTCCGCTGAACATTTTGGTTTTTTCCACCTTTGCAACAGAGGCAAAATTGGTCTTAGTGGCACCCGGACATAAGGTGGTGACGGTGACATTTGTATCTGCCAGTTCTTCAGCCAGGGCTTCTGACAATGATAATACATAAGCTTTCGTCGCATAATAAACAGCCATTAAAGGGCCAGGCTGGAAGGCGGCAGTACTGGCAACATTCAGGATTCTGGCCTTATCCTTTTGACTCTTAAGTCCAGGCAGAAAATGATAGGTCAGCTCAGTAAGGGCGGTGACATTCAATTGGATCATTTCTGCCTGCTTCCGAATATCCAGCTCATGGAATGGCCCCATAAGCCCAAAGCCTGCATTATTCACTAACACATCAATGGATATTCCAGCCGCTGAGACTTCCTCATAAACCTCTTTTGCCGCGCCTGCTATACTCAAATCCTTACTGATGGTTAAAACCGAAAGATCTTGGAACTCTTTTTTAATTTCCTCCAGCTTTGCTTTATTCCTGGCCACCAATACCAAGTCATAACCGTCTGCAGCAAACAATTTTACAAAGTCATATCCTAAGCCACTGGTTGCGCCTGTAATTAAAACAGATTTTTTCATCATTAAAACCTCCATCTTTTATATAAATGTTTAAAAGTTTAAGTGTTTAAGTGTTTAAGTGTTTAAACATATAATATGACGAAGGGAAACTTCTTGCAAGTATTTTATTGTGGAAGAATCTTAAAGACAGAAGAGGGATGAAGCCCAACAATGGAGAATCTATCCGTAAGAGCTATTTCAGCGCTTCATGAATAGAGGGAAAAGATGAATACCGATAAAAGAAACCGGCTGGGAGAGACCCCCTTCAGTTATCGTATCAATAAAGAGAATACAGTTTTTCTGGAGTATTTCGGAAAGCAAGTGAAGATTCTCAAAGGAAAAGAGGCTGAGAGGTTTTTAAAAAGAATGGATTCAGCTTTAAACGAAAAGGAAACACAATTAATCATGGCGAAGGCAACTGGCAATTTCAAGAGAGGAAATGAAAAGCAGGCCTTGGAGCAAAGGGGAAAGGAATAGGCCCAAAGGATGCCAGGCAGTGAAACTAAAACCCTCTGCACCACAGAAATCAAACCAGAGGGTGTTAGTCAGAGAAACTAAGACCCCCTGAATCACAAAATTGCAACCAGAGGGTGTTAGTCAGAGAAACTAAGACCCTCTGAATCGCAAAAACCAAACCAGAGGGTGCTAGTCAGATAAACTAAGACCCTCTGAATCATAAAAACCAAATCAGAGGGTGCTAGTCAGAGGAACTAAGACCCTCTGAATCGCAAAATTGCAACCAGAGGGTGCTAGTCAGAGGAACTAAGACCCTCTGAATCACAAAAACCAAACCAGAGGGTGTTAGTCAGAGAAACTAAGACCCTCTGAATCATAAAAACCAAATCAGAGGGTGCTAGTCAGAGAAACTAAGACCCTCTGAATCATAAAAACCAAATCAGAGGGTGCTAGTCAGAGAAACTAAAACCCCCTGAATCACAAAAATGCAATCAGAGGGTGCCAGAGCCGCCGCCATTGGACGACTCTGATGATGCCTAATATGAAGGGTTTCCTTTTTCAGAAACGAATCCTGTTATTATCGTAAAAATAAGGAGACAGAAGGAGAACGCTAGTGGATAAAATAAAAGAAATGCACATACCAAAGGATGCCAGGATAATCGTCACTTCGGATATCCACGGAGAAATTGGCCTTTTCAAGGAGCTTTTGGAAAAGGTTGATTTTAACAGTGAGGATTACCTCATTATCAACGGCGATATTTGTGAAAAGGGCAGGAACAGCAAGGAGACTGTGAAATACATAATGGAGCTTGCATCGCTCAATCCCCGGGTGCAGGTGATTGAAGGAAATTGCGAGGCTCTGGTTGGGGAGCTGCTTGCAGAAAATCCATTGCTTATCAGATATTTACTCTCAAGGCGCTATTGCCTTTTCAATGAATGGCTGGCAGACGCGGGGTTCCCGCTGAATGAACAGACAAGCATCAGTGAGGTAAAAGAAGTCTTGATAGAGCATTTTTCAGAGGAAATCGAGTGGCTGTCCAGCCTGCCGACAGCTATCGAAACAGAAGATTATATCTTTGTCCACGCAGGGCTGGAGAATTTGGGAAATTGGAGGGAGACAGACAGGGATAAGGCTATTTCGATTCCTTCTTTTCTGGAAAAATCCCATCAGGCAGAGAAGTTTGTAGTCGTCGGCCATTGGCCTGTTGTGAATTATTCTAAAGATATTCCGAGTGATAATCCAATCATTGATCGGGAGAAAAAAATAATCAGCATCGATGGCGGGAACAGGGTGAAGGATAAAGGGCAATTGAACGCCTTCATCATCCAGAGGAATGCTGGTGAGGATATGTTCTCCCATGCCTATGTGGACGGAATCCCTGCTTGCCGGGCCGTTAAGGATTTCTCTGAAACCTTTGATATGAAGGGGGCCATACTTTACCCTGATTATGATATCGTTCCTTTTGAAGAAGATGAGTATTTTACCTTATGCAGGCAGCCGGGTAAGGACGAGCTGCTTTATGTGAAAAATGAATACATCTTGCAAGAAGAGAATGGCAGGTACAAGGTGAAATCTGATGTTTCCTGCTCCCTTATAGCCGTGAGTAAAGGGGATGCTGTGTCTGTTCTGGATGACAGCTGCTCAGGCTTTGCACTGATCAAAAAGGACGGGATGACCGGCTGGGTGAGGAAAGAAATTCTGCCTGCTGCTGTGCTTGCAAATTAAAGGATCTGGGCATTCTTATAGCAGTCTAAATAATAGGAGGACACTACATGAATAAATTCAGTCTGTTCGGCAGGTTTACAGTAAAAGAAGGGGAACGGGATCATATGGTCAGTATCCTTCTTGAAGCAGCGGAAGCCATGAAGGAACTGAATGAATGCGAAATCTATCATGTCCATACATCAGAAGCTGAGCCGGATGCTGTCTATGTATACGAGGTGTGGAGCAATGAGGCTGCCCATCAAAACTCTTTGTCCCTTGAATCAACCAAGACCTTAATCAAGCGTGCCAAGCCTATCATTGCCGGGATGGAGCGGATCAGCACCATGGAAGCCAGGGGAGGAAAGAGTATCTCCGGCTCTTAATATTGAACAGGGGAAAATCAGCTGCCAGTCTCTGGCGGCTTTTCTTTTTTCAGGAGGGTGAGAAACTCAAATCATTCGGTTGACTTTCCAGCGGTTTCGGTGTTTAATATGACTAACGAACGTTAGGAAGGGGATTTAACTGTGGCTGTTGAGCTGACCAGTGAAAGAATCAAAATGACTGCTCTGAAGCATTTTGCCCAGTTCGGCTATGAAGGGGCCTCGATGGCGAATATTGCAGAAGAAGTCGGTATCAGGAAGCAGTCTATCTATACACACTTCAAAGGAAAAGATGAGCTGCTGCTGGAAGTGCTGGATGATGTGCTGGAGGAAGAACTGAGGTTTTTGGATGACTATACAGAAACCCATAAGGAGAGCCGGCTTGAGGACTTCCTTTATGGTTTTCTTTTACAATACCGTGACCGCTATGGAAACGATGACTTTACGAAGTTTTTATTAAGGATGCTCTTTTTTCAGCCTGCCCATCTTTCAAAAGAGGCGGAGGAATTCGGCCGGAAATATGTCGATCATCTCGAAGAAATGCTTATTCTCGCTGCCAGTAAGGGAGAAGAGGACGGACGGATTGACAGCGAGTTGGGGGCGAGGCCGGCCGCAGTGGCGTATACGGGTGTGCTGGATGGTTTGTTTTTCGAGCTGTTGACAGGAGATGCATCAAGGGTCCAGGAGAAGCTTGATTTTTCCTGGCGTGTCTATTGGAGAGGGGTATCCAGTAAGCGCAGCAGGACATGATACTTACAGGAGGAAAAGGTATGAAAAGAAATAACATTGCTTTGGCCATTCTGCTTATGAATCTGCTGATTGCCTTTTTAGGAATCGGCCTAGTGATTCCTGTTACACCTGCCATTATGAATGAATTGAATATATCGGGTACGGTTGTCGGTTATATGATTGCTGCCTTCGCGGGCGCCCAGCTGATTGTGTCGCCTATAGCGGGAAGATGGGCAGACCAGTTCGGCAGGAAGAGGATGATTGTGATTGGCCTGTTCATTTTCAGCACCTCTGAGCTCTTGTTCGGCCTGGGGCAGTCTGTTATGCCTCTATTTGTCTCCCGCATCCTTGGAGGCGTGAGTGCGGCGTTCATCATGCCTGCTGTTACGGCGTTTATTGCTGACATTACAACGATTAAATCCAGGCCAAAAGCGCTTGGCTATATGTCCGCGGCCATCTCGACAGGATTCATTATCGGGCCTGCCATCGGCGGATTTTTGGCTGAAGTTGACACAAGGCTTCCGTTCTTTTTTGCGGCGGCGTTTGCCCTTGGTGCGGCTGTATTATCGCTGATGACGCTGAAAGAGCCGGAACGGAATCCGGAAAATGAGGAAGCTGAGGAAGCCGGGACACAGAAAGCAGGCTTAAAGAGGGTCTTCGCACCAATCTATTTCATCCCGTTTGTGATCATTCTGATCTCTGCCTTTGGCCTGGCGTCCTTTGAGTCGCTGTTCTCATTATTTGCCGACCGCAAGTTCGGATTTTCGCCGAAAGATATCGCTATTATGATTACAGGGGGAGCCATTCTTGGTGCCATCGTCCAGATTGTCTTCTTTAGCAAGCTCACGATTTGGCTCGGGGAAATCCGGCTCATCCGCTATTGCTTGATCTTTTCGGCTGTGCTTGTATATCTGATGACGACGGTGAACTCTTATGCAGCGATTCTGATGGTTACAATGACGGTTTTCGTCGGCTTTGATTTGATAAGGCCTGCCGCTACCACTTATCTTTCGAAGATAGCAGGGAATGAGCAGGGGTTTGTCGGAGGCATGAACTCAATGTTTACAAGCATAGGCAATGTTTTGGGACCGGTCATCGGCGGGATGCTTTTTGATGTGGATTTTGACTATCCCTTTTATTTTGCAGCCGTTATGATTGTCCTTTCGATTGGCCTTTCATTCTTATGGGCGGAACCAGGGAAAAGGAAGAAAAAAGTGGCGGGGAAGTTGTCTGCCGGGTGATAAAGGGAGCTGATTGGTTTAATGCCAGTCAGTTTTTTTCTTGCTGCTGCGGCACCCGTAGAAAATATATAAAAAAGCCGCTCTGCTGCAATAGCAGAGCGGCTTTCATTTTAGTTGCGGATCAGGTAATCAAACGCACCGAGGGAAGCAGTCGCGCCGGATCCCATGGAAATGATGATTTGCTTATAGGCGCTGTCTGTGCAGTCGCCGGCCGCAAATACACCAGGGACATTGGTCGCGCCGTGCTTGTCCACGATGATTTCGCCGAAGCGTGTACGCTCGATTGAATCGCCGAGCCAGTCTGTGTTTGGCACAAGACCGATTTGAACGAAGACACCCTGAAGCTCAACATGATGCTCTTCTCCTGTCTCACGGTCAATATAGGAAATGCCGTTCACTTTATCAGTACCGGTGATTTCCTTTGTCTGAACGTTCTTCAGGACAGTTACGTTAGGCAGGCTGTACAGGCGGTCCTGGAGGACAGCATCGGCCTTCAGCTCAGGCATGAATTCAAGGACAGTTACGTGCTTGACAATGCCGGCCAGGTCGATTGCCGCTTCAATTCCGGAGTTTCCGCCGCCGATAACGGCAACATCCTTACCTTCAAAGAGCGGGCCGTCACAGTGAGGGCAGTATGCCACACCTTTGTTCTTGAACTCAGCTTCACCAGGGACGTTGACATTGCGCCAGCGGGCACCTGTTGAAAGGATGACGCTCTTGCTCTTCAGCACAGCGCCATTTTCAAGTTCAAGTTCGATCAGGTCTTTCTTTTCCAGGCTCTTCGCGCGCTGAAGGTTCATAACATCAATGCCGTACTCTTTCACATGCTCCTCAAGGCTTGCAACAAGCTTAGGGCCTTCCGTATGCTTGACACTGATGAAGTTCTCGATGCCAAGAGTATCCATAACCTGGCCGCCGAAACGCTCGGCTACAATGCCGGTGCGGATGCCTTTACGTGCCGCATAGATTGCCGCACTCGCGCCGGCAGGGCCGCCGCCGACAACAAGGACATCGTAAGGGTCTTTATCAGACAGCTCGGATGCATCCGGGCCGCTGCCCATTTTGCCAAGAATTTCTTCAAGGCTCATGCGGCCGCTGCCGAATGATTCGCCGTTCAGGAAGACTGTCGGAACAGCCATGATGTCTCTGCTTTCGACTTCTTCCTTGAAAGCGGCGCCGTCAATCATCGTATGCGTGATGTTTGGATTGAGAACGCTCATCAGATTGAGTGCCTGTACCACATCAGGGCAGTTATGGCAGCTCAGGCTGATATATGATTCAAAGCGATATTCGCCTTTGATGTTTTTAATCTGGTCAATAACCTTCTGGTCGGCTTTAGGTGCCCTTCCGCTGACCTGCAGCAAAGCAAGCACCAGTGAAGTGAATTCATGTCCTAGAGGGATACCGGCAAAAGTTACTCCTGTATCTTCACCGATCCGATTCACACTAAAGCTTGGTGTCCTATGCAATTCTGCTTTTTCCACCTTAATGCTGGATGACATGGAGGCCAATTCGTCTACCAGTGCCAGCATATCGCGGGAGACGTCGTCAGAGCCTGCGCTGACCTTGAGCAGGACCTCGCTTTCCATTAATTGAAGATATTGAGCTAACTGTGCTTTTATATCTGCATCTAGTACCATTTGAATTTCTCTCCTTAGATTTTTCCTACAAGGTCAAGGCTTGGCTTAAGTGTTTCTCCGCCTTCCTGCCATTTAGCAGGGCAAACTTCACCTGGATTGTTGCGTACATATTGGGCTGCTTTGATTTTGTTGACGATTGTGCTTGCGTCACGGCCGATGCCGCCTGCATTGATTTCAACTGTCTGAATGATGCCGTCTGGATCGATGATGAAAGTACCGCGGTCTGCAAGGCCTTCCTCTTCGTCAAGAACATCGAAGTTGCGAGTAATCTTTTGTGATGGGTCACCGATCATAACGTACTCGATCTTGCTGATTGCTTCTGAGTGGTCATGCCAAGCTTTATGTGTAAAGTGAGTGTCTGTTGAAACAGAGTACACTTCAAC
This sequence comes from Bacillus infantis NRRL B-14911, assembly GCF_000473245.1. NCBI lineage: Bacteria > Bacillati > Bacillota > Bacilli > Caryophanales > Bacillaceae > Bacillus > Bacillus infantis. The sequence continues at coordinate 4,627,869 of NC_022524.1, read as the reverse complement.
TCCAAGATCTTTCAAAGTTGCATATTCGTTCTGAAGGTCTTCAAGCTCAGTTGGGCATACGAAAGTGAAATCTGCAGGGTAGAAGCAGACTACGCTCCACTTTCCTTTAAAGTTTTCTTCTGTTACATCGATGAAATCACCGTTAAAGTAAGCTTTTGCTGAGAATGGCAGTACTTCTTTTCCAATTAAAGACATTTGAATTCCTCCTAAGTATTTTTTTTAGAAAATAATAGCATGCCCTCAGGACGTCACTATTACTTATCTATAATTATTATAATCAGATATAAATTATTATATATTAGGGTGTGGTTTGTCAAGGGATAGGCACAAGCAAATCTGTTTTAAAATAGCTTCCTCCCTAGTGGGATCCTGATTGGGACTAATTTAATTTCTTTTGTCCCGGACAGCAGGCGATTTTCAATTAATCATATTTACCTTATTAAAGTTGATAATTTGGGCCGGGGGGTCAGGTCCCTTGGCACGGAAGCGAGGCAGCTGATTCTTAAAGGGCAGACCGGACAATTTTCTGAAGACAGAATCGCTTTCCTCCGCTATTCTATTAAAGGATAGGGGGTAATGGGAAGTGGAAGTATTGCTTCACGGAATCATACTCGCCTTCGGCCTGATTCTGCCGCTTGGCGTTCAGAATGTGTTTATCTTTAATCAGGGTGCTCTGCATAAAAGGTTTACCGGTGCGCTGCCGGCAGTGGTGACGGCGGGGATATGCGATACCATTTTGATTTCGCTCGCGGTTGCGGGGGTGTCCATTGTTGTTTTAAGCTTTGACTGGCTGCGGATGCTGCTGTTTGCAGCAGGAGCCATCTTTCTTGCTTATATGGGCTGGCAGATGTGGAAAAGCAGGCCGGAGCCCGCAGCAGGAGAAGGGAAGGGCAGCTTCACGGCAAAGCGCCAGATTGCCTTCGCCGCTTCTGTCTCCTTGCTGAATCCTCATGCCATTATGGACACGATTGGTGTGATAGGTACAAGCTCCCTGGCATATGAAGGCTATGAGAAAGTGCTGTTCTCCGCCGGATGCATCGGCGTCTCCTGGATCTGGTTCCTGGGCCTGGCTTTCGGAGGCAGGAAGCTCGGCCAAATCGACAAAAACGGCAAAGTCCTTGGCTTGATGAACAAAATCTCGGCCCTCATCATCTGGGCCATGGCAATCTATATGGTCGGGCAATTGATTTGAGCCAGGGGGTCTGTCCCCCTGGCTCTCTTTTAAGCCAAGGGGACAGACCCCCTGGCTCGCTTATAGCGCATCCTTCACGACTTTTTTGGAGTACAGGACTGATAGTATGCCAAAGATGGAGTAGAGGATGGTGTATAGGATCATGACGCTGATCATGGGTGTCCATACTTCGGCTCCGAACATGAACCAGCCGGATTGGACGGCGAAGTAGCTGTGTACAAGGCCGATCGCAAGCGGAATCCCGAAGCTGAACAGCTGCTTGGCCTGAAGGCCCTTCATGAGATCTCCTGTTGTGAAGCCGAGCTTGCGGAGAATCGTGAAGTTCGGCTTTTCGTCCTCGCTTTCGCCCATCTGCTTGAAATAGAGGATACAGCCGGATGTGACGAGGAACGAAAGCCCCAGGAAGCCCACAATGAACATGATGAGCCCCATATTGCTCTTTTGGCTGATCATGACATCAAGCTGTGAATCGTTCTCTCCGCTTTCGCCAAGCTGGAGCGCATGGAAGGCTTCATTGGCGTCATTTAGGCGTTCCGGATCTTTTATATCAATGCCGATATATACATTATTTTCAGCCTGCAGTCCGGGATCCATCTCCGCCTTCAGCTGCTCAAAAACAGCGTCATCTACAATGGCAGTCTGGAGGCCGCCTCTTGTATAGTAAAGCGGAATCAAATAATCCTTTTCCAGGCCAATGTAATTGAGCGGAATTTCTTTTTCCTTGGTATGAAGCTTAACCTTTCCGGAATCCTTCAAGGGCATGAACCTTTGAAGAACGTCGCTGTAGCCTGTAAAAATGGCCTCATTTTCATCAAGGTCTTTTCTCCCGGCCGAGCTTTCACTGATGACCGGCAAGTCCATCTTATCGGTATCGAAATTCATTTCCTCCAGCTTTTTCCCTTGAATGTCTTTGACATCAATAGAGGCTGTAACTACTTCAATCCGTTTTTCCCTGTAATCAATGTTTTTTGAGTCCAGCTCCTGCCTGAACCGCACCGCGCTATCTTCGACCGTGAAGGAAAAATCATTTGGCACATTATCCCGCGCCATCTTTTCAGCCGAATAATAGGAGATATAGCTGAGTGAAAGCAATCCGATCGCCAGGGCGGAAACCGTAGTGATGATTGTCAGCAGCAGCGCATTCGATTTCATCCGGAACATGATGGACGAAAGGGAGAGCACTTCTTTTACATTCAAATATCCGTCCTTTTTCTTGCGAATCAGATAGATGATGAAGCTGACTGAGCCTTTATAGAAGAAATAGGTCCCGAGAATGACAGCTCCTAAAATGAAGATCATCGCCCCAAACAGTTCCGGCATCGATGTGAAATCTCCTTCAAACAGTATGCCTGACACATAATAGCCGGCCGCAATCAGGATGATGCCGAGAATGCCGATGATGATATTGAAAATAGACATTTTCCGGATCTTTTCTTCAGCGGATGACTGGACCCTGAAGAGCGACAGGATGCTCTGTCCTTTAATGAATAGATAGTTTACCAGCATAATGAGCAGGTAGATGGCCGTAAAGACGATAAGGGTCTGTACGAGAGCCTTATTGGAAAAATAGAGCTCAGCCACCTCATCAACACCAGTGATTTTGAACAGAATCATCATCATCAGCTTGGAAACCAGGAAACCGGCCATCATGCCGATGAGGAGTGAGCCGTAGTAGAGCATGAAATTCTCTGCGGTCAGGATACGGAAAATCCGGCTTTTTGTCATGCCGATCAGCTGGAATAAGCCGATCTCCCGGCTGCGCCTTTTCGTAAACAGGCTGTTGGCATAAACAAGAAAGACTGCCACAATGGCCACAAGAAGTACAGAGGCCGCTTTCATTCCGGCCCCGCCCTTGATGGAGCCCTCAATCTCATCCATCGCCGGGTCGTACTGCAGGGTGACAAACGCAAAATACAAGGCTGCGCTGAAGATAAGCGCGAAGATATACAGATAATAATTCTTCACATTCTTCTTCAGGTTCTTCCAAATCAGCTGGTTAACGCTCATCCTGCACACCGCCCAGCACAGCCTGCGTTTTCATAATATCCTTGAAGAAAGCCTGCCTTGTCTGCTCTCCTTTATTCAGCTGCGTATAGATCTGCCCATCTTTGATGAAAATCACGCGGCTGCAGTAGCTCGCCGCGGCGGGATCATGGGTAACCATGACGATTGTCGCCCTGCGGCTTTCATTCAATCCGCCAAGCTTGTTCAGAAGATCTGCGGCGGCCTTTGAATCGAGCGCCCCCGTCGGCTCGTCGGCGAAAATAATGCTCGGCTCATGGATAAAAGCCCGCGCTGCCGATGTCCGCTGCTTCTGTCCGCCGGAGATTTCATTCGGGTATTTATCTTTCAGGTCCATGATGCCAAGTTCAGATGCGATGGTTTGGAAGCGCTGGTCTGCCTCCTTTTTTGCTACCTTCGAAATGGACAGCGGCAGAAGGATATTTTCCTTTACCGTCAGTGTGTCCAGAAGGTTATAATCCTGAAAAATAAAGCCGAGGTGATTTTTCCTGAACTCAGCCAGCTTTTTTTCCTTCATGACTGTCATTTCCTTATCTTCAATCCGGATCGTTCCGCCGGTTGCTTTATCGATCGATGATAATACATTCAGCAAGGTTGTTTTTCCCGAGCCGGAGGCCCCCATGATGCCGACGAACTCGCCTTCGTGAATCGCCAGGTCAATGCCCTTCAGCACCTCCTGTCGGTTCAGCTTCGTGCCGTAGCTTTTATGGAGCTTGATTGCTTCTAGAATCGCCATGTAAGCTTCCTCCTCTAATCTTGATAGTCTTATTATAAAAAGAACCCTGATGGAAATCCTTGCAGCAGACGAACAAAAAGGAAAAGCATGTGACAATCTTGTCACATGCTGATCACTTGGGAAAAATCATTTCTCTTTGGAAAGGAAAGGGTAAAAGCCGTGCCTTCTCTAAGAGCGGATTGCACCTCTATTTCAATGAGAAGAGGAACGGCCGCTTTTTTTGTGAGATACAGCCCCATCCCTGTAGCAGCATGGTCTTCATGCTTGAATGTAGAGGTAAAGCCTTTATCAAAAATACGGGGCAGGTCCCTCGGGTCGATTCCCCTTCCAAAATCGCGGATTTCAAGCTTTGTCTGCCCGTGCTGTTTCCAGCTCTTGATCTTAATGTCTCCTGCATCGCTGTATTTGATGCTGTTCGTCAGGATCTGCCTGATGATAAAAGCCAGCCATTTGCCGTCTGTCAGCACCTCTGTCTCCTCAAGGCTGATATCAAAGCCGATCCCTTTCTGGATGCACCAGGCTTTCATCGTCAGCAGCTCATGGTGGAAGACTTCCTCCAGATCAATCTTCTGTATGTACAGGTCATTCTCAATAAAAGGGATCCGCTTCTGGTGAAGCTGCTGGTCGAGAAGCAGGTGGATGCGGAGCCATTCATAGGTAAGGCTCGATTTGAGCGGTCCGTCTTCCATCCTTTCAATCATCAGGTGCAAAGCGGTCAGAGGTGTTTTAACCTCATGGATCCAGGCAAGCATCTGGTCCTTTTCTGTCTCCAGAGCAAGGTGGAGATCCTGGGCCTCTTTTTTCAAAAGGGCGGACTGCTCATACATGGCTTCTTCCACAACCTTTTCAAACGGGCTGGAGGAGGAGGGGAGACTGCCTGGATCCAGGTCCCCTAACCGTTCCTCCAGGTTTTTATAAAAGCGAGCCTCCCGCTGATAGCGGACTGCCAGGAATATCAGAAACGAAATGAAAGACAGTCCCGCAAAGTACAGAATGCTATCGAAGGGAATGGCAGAATCGACGAATGAGATGAACAGCAGCAAAGCGTGGGCGAACAGGAAGAACAGAGTCCAGCTAAGCCGCTCCCGCAGAAAACGGCGTATCATGTGCTCTGCTCCTCCAATGCCATATAGCCCATTCCGACCTTTGTCTCGATAAAGCTGCCGAGACCGATTTCATCAAGCCTTTTGCGCAGGCGATTGATGTTAACCGTCAGGGTATTGTCGCTGATGAAGCGCTTATCATCCCACAGGCTGCTAATCAGCTGGTCACGCGTCACAATCTTGTTCTTCTGCTCAACCAGCTGCTTTAGAATGAACATTTCATTCTTGGTCAGCTCCACTCGCCCGGTTTCATTTTCCACGATGCCCCGTTCAAAGTCGATTGCAGCACCGCACCATGTCTTCAGCTTCACTTCATCCGTGCTGTAGCTGTAAACGCGGCGCAGGATCGCCTGGATCTTGGCAATGAGCACCTCAAAATGAAACGGCTTCTGCACAAAATCATCTGCACCCAGCTGCATCGACATCACCATATCTGTCGGATGGTCCCGAGACGACAAAAAGATGATCGGCACATTCGAACCCGACCGGATCATCCGGCACCAATGAAAGCCATCGAAGCGGGGCAGCTGAATATCAATGACTACCAAATCGGGCCTAATCTCCGCAAACTCCTCCATCACCAGGCTGAAATCCTTAATCCCATGCACCTCATACGACCACTGTCCCAGCCGCTCCTCCATCTCCTGAAAAAGAGACCGGTCATCCTCAATCAGCAAAATCTTAAACACACCCATCACCACACGTTTCTAATCAATTACCTCAAGTGTAAGGAAATAATGGGAAATGGGCAAGTGGGCCAGGGTGTCTGTCCCCTTGGCTCAAGTAGGCCAGGGGGACAGACACCGTGGCTCGTGAGTGGGCCGGAGGTGCCTCAGCCCGGATATTAAATTCCATGAAAGGCCGCTTGCTTTTGATATCTATAACCCCGAGCAACGAAATGCATTTAGTTAGCCGCCAATCCAATGAGAAGAAAATCACCGCACTTTCAAAATAAGGATAGGCCCTCAGGAATATGGATAGAAGAGGCTATAAAAAGTGAGGGAAGTACATGGAGGATATGCATCGAATCTTGGAAGCCGCCGCGGCTGCCGGGGAACTTCCAATAGCGCTTGCTGTGATCATACATGTCGAAGGGTCATCTTATAAGAAAGAGGGAGCTGCCATGCTTCTGATGGCAAACGGGGAGAGGATAGGGACTTTGACAGCCGGCTGCCTGGAGGAGGATCTGGCGATTAGGGCCAAAGCCGTCCATGCAGAAGGGAAATCCTCGGCAGTCCAATATGACCTGAGCAGCGAGGATGATCTGTCCTGGGGGCAGGGGGCAGGATGCAACGGTGTGATTACCATCCTGCTAGAGCCGATTACAAAGGAATTGAGGCAGCATCTGCTCCTTTTAAAAGAGAACCTGGATAAAGGCAAGGCTGTTGTACGAATCATCCGGCTGACAGACTCGTTCGACCTGAAGGGAGAAGTGTATATAGCGGAAGATGGGACGAAATTTGGAAGCAGCAATTTCCCATTTACACTGGAAGTGGATAGAAAGGATCCTATTCTTCTAAATGAAACGGAGGGAGGTCCTGATTTATTTTTCGTCCATCCCATCTTTCCAGTGCCGCGCCTGTATGTCTTCGGGGCAGGGGAGGATGCGAGGCCTCTCGTTTCCCTGGCAGCAAGAACCGGATTCAAGGTTTTAATAGTTGATTGGCGGCCTGCTCTATGCTCTCCTGAACATTTCCCTGAAGCTGCCGGATGGATTGTTGGAAAAGCAGAAGAAGTGCTGGATAAAATCATTTTTTCAAAAAGGGACTTTGCTGTCATTATGACCCACCAATTCGAGAAGGACCGGATGATTCTGGCGCGCATGAAGGATGCCCCCCTGTCCTACATAGGCGTGCTGGGTCCTGCCAGAAGGACAGAACGCCTCCTGGGCGGCCGAACTGCCCCGGAGGCAGTCCATTCTCCTGCCGGCCTCCCGATCGGAGCGAAGGGCCCCGAGGAGATCGCTGTCAGCATTGTCGGCGAAATGATCCGGAAATTGAGGGGCCGTCCATGAAAATCGCCGGCATCTATCTCGCTGCCGGCAGGAGCAGGCGGATGGGGAAGGATAAGCGTTTCCTCCCTTACCATGGTATGCCGCTCGGTTCAGCCGCCCTGGGGGAAGCACTGGTTTCCAGGCTGGATCATATTGTGATTGTCACTGAAAAGGAAGATTTATTAAAATGGCTGCAGCCTTCTTTTTTAAAACTGCCCTACTCACACAAATGGAGCCGCGTGGTCTGCAGGGAAGCGGCCAGGGGCCAGGGCCATTCAATCTCATGCGGCATCCGGGAGGCTGTACGCAGCAAAGCAGATGCGGCAGTCATTCTTCTCGCAGACCAGCCTTTGGTTGGAGCTGAACAGATTAACAGATTAATAGATTGCTATAAGGAAGAAGAGTGCCTGTTTGTCGCCCCCGCAAGCCAGAAGGTCCCGATGCCGCCCGTCCTCTTTTCCAGCGCCTGTTTTCCTCTTCTGCAAGCACTAAAAGGAGATCAGGGGGCACGGTCCATCATCCGGGGGGAACTTTTTCAGCAGGGGAAAATCATCGATTTCCAAAAGCCGCTGCTTTTCTATGATGTCGACACACCGGAGGATTACGAAGTACTGAAAGAGCTGAGGGGGGAGTGAGTTGGACTATATCGGAAAAAGTGTCATACGCAAGGAAGCCTATGATAAAGTGACAGGCAAAGCGAAGTATACCAATGATTATCAGCAGACAGGGACGCTGCATGCCAAGATGCTCATCAGTCCGCATGCCCATGCCGATATCGTCTCCATCGACTTCTCGGATGCAAAGAAGATCCCTGGTGTAAAAGCAGTATTAGGCGATGAACCCTTTCCGCTTGCCGGGGAAGAAATCAAAGACAGGCCGCCGATCGCCTATAAAAGGGTGAGATACCATGGGGAGCCTGTAGCGGTCGTTGTGGCAGATACACCGCTTAACGCAAAAAAGGGGGTGGACGCGATCAAGGCTGAGTACAGGCCGCTTCCTGCCGTCCACTCACCAAGGGAAGCCCTTAGAAGCGATGCCCCGCTCGTCCATGAGAACCTAGGAAGCTATGAGAAAAGGGAGCGGGTCTATCCGGTGCCAGGCACCAATATCGCCACCATGGACAAAATCCGCAAAGGAAATATTGAGCAGGGCTTCAGGGAGAGCGAAGTGGAGGCAAAGTTTTCAATCTCCTTCCCGCCCTCTGACCATGCGGCCATGGAGACCCGCTGTGCCACAGCTGAAATCCGTGGAGATGGCGAGGTGATTTTCACAGCCTCTAGCCAGGCTCCTTTTGCGATAAAAAAACTGATGGAATGGTATTTCGGCATCCCTGCCGGAAGAGTGATCGTCCACACACCGCTTGTAGGCGGGGCATACGGGGGGAAAGCCTCGGTGCAGCTGGAGGTCATCGCCTATCTGGCTTCCCTTGCAGTCGGCGGCAGGCCCGTCAAACTGCTCAATACAAGAGAAGAGGATATGATCACCTCTCCGGTCCATATTGGGCTTGAAGCAACCGTAAGGATCGGGGCCACAAGGGACGGCATCCTCAAAGCGGCTGAAATCGAATTCTTCTTTGACGGCGGCGCCTATTCCGATAAATCGGTTGATATCACACGCGCAGCTGTGGTCGACTGCACCGGGCCGTACAAGATCGATCACATCTACTGCAACTCCTACTGCATCTATACCAATCATCCGTATCCTGGCGCTTACAGGGGCTACAGCCACAGCGAGGTCCACTTCGCCTTTGAACGGACAATGGATGTGCTGGCTGAAAAACTGGCCATGGACCCGCTGGAGCTGCGCTTGAAAAATAGTATCAAGGCAGGCGATGCCACACCGACACAGGTAGTCCTCAGCCCGAGCCGGATCGGGAATCTGCCTCTGTGCATCGAACGGTTAAAGTACTTGATGAAATGGGATGAAGGGCAGCTGTCTGAAACGGGAGACAGGACCATCCGCGCAAAAGGCGTCTGCTGTGTGTGGAAAACATCGACCTTTGATACGGATGCCACTTCAGGAGTGATCCTGACTTTCAATCCGGATGGGAGCATCAACCTGATGTCAGGCGTGGTGGAGATTGGGACCGGGACGAAAACCGTGCTTGCCCAGATGCTGGCTGACCGGCTGAAAATGAATGCCGATCAGATTCATGTAAATATGGCTGTTGATACCCAGACCGTGCCTGAGCATTGGAAAACGGTCGGGAGCCAGGGAGTCCATATGGCAGGCAAGGCAGTCCTGGCAGCCGCGGATGATGCCATCAGGCAATTGAAGGACCTGGCATCCTGCGTATTGCAGGTTCCTTCAGTTGATCTTGAGACTGCCGGCGGAAGAGTATTCATAACGGACCGTCCCCATATTGGGCTGGACATAAGGGAGCTGGCCTATGGCTACACATATCCGAATGGCCATACGATAGGGGGCCAGATCATTGCTGCCGGGTATTACACACCACCTCTCGTATCCTATCTTGACCCTGAAACAGGTGCCGGGGACCCTGGGCCGGAATGGACGGTGGCCGCCCAGGGGGTTGAGGTGGAGCTTGATAAAAGGGACCTGACATACAGGATTCTGAAAGCCTATACGGTCATGGATATCGGAAAGGTCTTAAATGAAAAAGGGGCCCTTGGCCAGGTGATGGGAGCGATGAATATGGGAATCGCTTTTGCTGCCAGGGAATCTTTTGTGTTTGATCGGGAGGGAAGAATCTTGAATCCGCAGCTTCGAACCTACCGCCCGCTCCATTATGGAGAAGAGCCGGAATATATCACTGAATTTGTGGAAACGCCTCACCTTGCGGGTCCTTATGGAGCCAGAGGAGCCGGCGAGCACGGACTCATCGGCATGCCTGCCGCGCTTGGGAATGCCCTATCCCTCGCCATCGGTGTCCAGCTTGATACTCTTCCTCTCCTGCCTGAAACATTGTGGAGAAAAGTCAGCGGGGTAAAGCGATGATTCCTTTTGACTTCCAATACAGCAAGCCGCAGTCCATTGAGGAGGCAGTCAGGCAATACTATGAAAATAGAAGCAGCGGGAAAAAGCCTTCTTATTTTTCCGGGCTTACAGAGCTGATTACATTGGGAAGGCTCAATCTTGTTTATACGAATGCCGTCATTGATCTGAGAGGAATTGAAGGATATCAGTGCTTGGGAGAGGATGAGCATTATCTGATTTTTGGGGGAGGGGCAACCCTGACAGCCATTGCGGAATCGGGCTTATTCCCGCTGCTTGCAAAGACGGCAGGCGAAATCGCCGACAGGACGTCACGCAATAAAATTACACTCGCCGGCAATATCTGCGGCCAGTTTTTTTACCGGGAA